>NZ_DAMBTF010000004.1:0-155000 GCF_032054185.1 Proteiniclasticum sp. | reverse complement strand
TGAGAAATTGCTGATTGGGTCATATTCAATAAGAATGCAATATCGCAAACGCACATCTCGGCTTCATCTAACGCCCAGAGTATCTTAATTCTTGTTGAATCCCCAAAGACCTTAAATAGCTCCGCAAGATCATATAGGGTTTCTTCTTGAGGCATTTTTTCTCGAACTTGGTTAACAGTATCCTCATGTATAACATCACAGTCACATCTTTCAGTTGGTTGAATTTTCCTTGCCACATTATCACCTCCGATATTATTTCAATTGCATACTTGAACAGTTATTCACATGTTAATTTTACTACTGCGATAAAAAGAAGTCAATAGATACTTGAACAGTTATTCAAGTGAACGAGCAATGTATTTTCTATTTATACTTGATGAGGGTTTTAACGATTAAAACACCGCCAGATAAAGGATAATTCTCCTCGACTGGCGGTTAGTTATATGCATTATATTTCTACATCAATTTCAGCACTGAGCCTGAACTCAATAGTCAGTTTATCATCTAAGACTGTTAACTTCTCAATAAGCCGTCTCACCAATAGATCATCATATTCTGCGAGTTGACATGACTGCGTTTTCAACCAATGCATTTTGCCTCAGTTCACGCAAGCGGTATATCTCATCAGCCACTTCGTTATAGTGTTGTATCGATTACTCGTCAATTTGGATTTCAATTCCAGACTTAAATTCCACAATGAAATAGTCATCATAAACCGTTATCTTTTCCAAGAGAGTCCTTACATAATCTTCTTCATATTCAGTCAACTCGCAAGGCAGATCGTTAAGGAAACGCATCATCTCATGTCATCGTCCTGAAGCAACACGGTGAGCACACGGCCCATTATGTGGACGCCATCGGCTTCAAGGAGGTTCCAGAGTTCCTCAAACCCATCAATCCATTGCGGAACATTGAGGATACGGTGGAGCAGAATGACAATCAATTTGATGGACTGATCAATAATGTTCCTAACAAAGAGGTAGATAAATCCAGAGAGGCTACTGAAGGTCATGAAGAGAAAAAGCCACAGAAGGAATCCGTAAAGCAGCGGCTGAAAAAGCCTGCCGAGAAACCAGAGATCAACAAAGCGCTGCCTCACAAAACTGCAGAAATGGAGAGATGAAGATGGATAGATTCAGTATTGAAGAGCTTAACCTCATGTGTATTTATAATACTGGTACCCGGGCCGGACTGATCGCAGGGCTTGAAAAAATCGCCCTTGAGCTTGCTCCTGAAGACGCAGAGCTTGCCGGGCTTACCCAAAGTGCTTTGAAGAAGCTGACGGCCATGAGTGATCAGGAATATGGAGAGTTGATCCTGGTTCCCGACTACAAAGAAGAAGACGACTAAAGCAGAGCATCTGCTGCAGAAGGGTGGTGGGTACTTGTGGAGGTGATAATTTGGCAAACAGAAAGCGTCAGATCCCCATTATTATCATGGTCAATGAGCGTGAAAAAGCGCTGATCGAAGAAAAGATGCGCCAGTTAGGGACAAAAAACATGGGGGCTTACATCAGGAAGATGGCCATTGACGGCTATGTAGTCTGCCTGGACCTCTCCGATATTTCTGAACTGGTATCGCTCCTTCGAAGAAGCAGCAACAATCTGAATCAATACGCCAAGCGGGCTAATGAGACCGGGCGATTCTATGAAGCTGATATCGAGGATATCCAGACCAGCCTAAAGAGTGTATGGGAAAAGGCGGATCAGATCATGACCCGCCTTTCCACCATAGATTAAAATTTTCAATCGACAACATGGACGATATTTGAATTCCTTGCTACGATCAGGTTAGAAGAAAATTCTCTGATGAATGGAGGTGTGCAGCATGAGATTTCTCATTAAGCTGTTCTTATTCCCAATAACACTGGCTTTGACGATCCTTGTTGCAGCTTGCCGTTTGCTGTGTCAGCTGTCTACCATGGTGCTGGGGATCGTGGCATTTGTCTGTTTTGCCATTGCGCTGGGAACCATGGTCCTGCTGCAGGATTTCCCGGAAGGTCTGAGATTGATGGTCCTCGCCTGGTTGATCAGTCCCTTCGGACTGCCTCTGATCGCAGCCTTCCTGGTTGAGCTGCTTGGCGTATTCAATGATTCTCTGAAAGCTATTTGAGAAAAGAAATTATAATCCTGTGACGGCGCGGTGGAGCAATCTGCTGCGCCTTTTTCTTTTGGAAGGAGGTGTCCGCTGTGGCAACCACAAGATTAATCCCCATGCATGTCATAAAAGGTCAATCCGTGGCCCACACGGTACATGAACGCCTTTCCTATGCCATCAATCCTGATAAAACCAACAGAGGCCAGCTCGTCAAAGCCTATGGCTGTGAACCGGAAACCGCCGTCGGAGAGATGCTGCTATGCAAAAAAGAATATGAGACCTACATTGGACGCTGTGAAGAGAAGAAGAGCGACATCGTTCTCTATCAGATCCGGCAGTCCTTTAAACCGGGAGAAATAACCCCAGAGAAGGCACAGGTGATCGGGTACGAGCTCGCCATGAGTTTTTCCAAGGGTAAGTATCAATTTCTTGTCGCCACGCATACAGATCATGCCCATATTCACAACCACATTATTTTTAATTCCACATCCATCGACCATACGCAGAAATTCAGAAATTTCCTTGGCTCCAGTGAAGCGATCCGAAAAATCAGCGACAAGCTCTGCCTGGAGAACGGACTTTCAATCATCGAAGCTCCAAAGCAGGGACCATCTCATTACGGCAAGTGGCTAGGTGATAAAAAACCACTTTCCTGGCAGGAGAAGCTGAGGCAAACCATTGATGCCGTCATGGCACAAAAGCCAGCAGATTTTGATACTTTCCTGAAGCTCATGATGGAGTCCGGCTATGAAGTGAAACAAGGGCAGCATCTCGCTTTCAAAGCCAGTGGTCAGCAAAAATTCACCAGATTACGATCCCTGGGTGAAGGATATTCTGAAGATGAACTGAGATCAGCAATACTCGGAAAGACCGTCCACACTCCAAAAGTCAAAAGACCTTATCGAAAAAATCCAGACAAGATTAATCTTCTGGTGGATATCCAGGCCAGACTTCAAGCTGGTAAAGGTCCTGGCTACGAGCGCTGGGCAAAAGTTTTCAATCTGAAACAGATGGCTCAGACCATCAATTTTCTGACGGAGAATAACATCACCGACTATGAAAAACTTGTTGAAAAAACAAAAGCTGCGACGGATCGTTATCACGAGCTGTCACAGCAGATCAAGGATCTTGAAAAACGAATGGCGGAGATTACTGAGTTGAAGAAGCATATCATTAACTATTCAAGGACGAAGGATGTATTTACGGCATATCGACAAGCCGGATATTCGACAAAATTCTATGAGTCAAACTTAGAAGACATATTGCTTCATCAATCTGCAAAGAGAGCATTTGACTCGATCTCCTCAGAAAAAATTCCCGCCCTCCGTGAACTTCAATTGGAATTTAACGCATTTAATAATACAAAAAAATCAAAACTAAAGGATTATTCAAAGCAAAAAAGCATCATGAAGGACGCTCTTACGGTCCAATCAAACGTCGATTATTTATTTTCTCAAAGGTCGGAAGACAAATTCATTAAGGGGCGTTAACAACCTTAGGATGCGGTTAATCTTCGTAGAATATTCATGTTGTTGTATTCGCCATGGCTTTTATGTTTGTGGTTTTGCCTTATATTCCCAAGATCGTAAACATTCCCTCATTGTCTAGCGCTTGATCTACCCAAACGGAGATTTCACTGAGGGCAATTTTTGCTTGAGTATTTAACTGCGACGCATAATCAAGTATAGCTTCCCACTGGGATTGATTGACTTGTGTTTCGCCATAGGGATCATAGCCCGGAATCACTGCTGCAAATGCTCTATATATTTCTATTTCGTTAAGAATATCATCGTGCAACAACATTGAATCTGATTTCCAGAAAGTTTTATTATCCCACTTTCCTATGTAGAATTCATGATAACATGATCCTACACGATCACTTACAGTACAAAAATATTTCAAAACCTCACCTCTCGAAAAATCTGTGATACAACTCCCACTAAGATTTATAAGGCAAAAGTTTATCCGAGTGCTATAGTTTGAGGCTATCCGGGCTTATTGGATAATCAAATTCACCGCCCGAAATCAAACGTTCTTGGAACCATCAGGACTAATCATTGACTTCTGTTCAGAAAATCCAAATGAGTATTACTATTTATTTTCACACAATAGTCAGCAATTGTTTTAAGTATATTATGATTAACGGCATAGTTGAGATCTCCTACAATATACAGTTTGTCGCGTGCTCTCGATAAAGCAACATTCAATCGCCTAACATCACCAAGAAATCTGAAAGAGCCAACAGTTCTCGTCAAACTGAATATTACTATGTCGCACTCTTTTCCTTGGAAGCCATCGATGGTGTCTACATTCACATTGAGACATCTAAAAGATTCTTTTTGCACTAATTCCTGCAGTGTAGTTACCTGATGTCTGTAAGGTGCGATTACAGCAACTGATGTTAAAATTTCAGCGTTGTCGTCGAGTTCTTTTAAAATACTTGTGATGATCCGGCACTCATCGAGGTTGTAAATTTTCAGCCTTTCAACTCTATTTGCCTCATAGCGAGGCCACAGTTCAGAAGGAGTATAGTCAACCCATATAATGCTGTTGTCGCCTTTGATGTTTCTTCCATTTTTGAGCTCACCATCATAGAATAAGTCTCCAATTAACTTCCCGATTTGATTGGTCATACGATACTGCGTATCTAGTACAGAGACATTTTTAGACTTCAAGAATAGGTCATCAATGTATAAATAATTCTGCAAATTACACTTTTCGATACTTCTAATTACATCTATTTCCTCGGAACAGAAAACGGGTGGTAACTGCTTAGGGTCGCCGACTAATATTGCCTTTTGTGCAATGGTTAGCGGGGCCAAAATTTCTGGTAGCGTTGCTTTGCATACTTCATCTATAATCACGACATCAAACATCTCCGACGACGATTCGAATTCGTAGGCATTAATTCGATTGCAAGTCATGCCAGCAATATTAGCCGATAATGCAAGTGACTTTTCAAGACTCCTATCCTCATAGTCCGATAAGGTTTCTGAGATGATATTGATTGCGTCTTGGCTTTTATAATTTGCCTGTAGCCACTCTTTATATGTGCTTATTATTGCTTCTGGCGAAAACTCGTCGACCGCGCTATTTTGCTCTTTGTCGCGGATACGAACGATCCTGATTGAATCGTCGTATTCTGAGATACGCGAAATCAGGTTGTTCACGGCAATATGGGTTTCCGAACAAACCAGTATTCTGACATCTGGATTTTTACGATATAATTGTAAACAAATCTCGGCGATAACCTGCGTCTTGCCGGTTCCCGACGGTCCCTGTATTAGGGAAAGGGCATTATTCCCCAAGGCAATCTCTACCGCCTTTTTTTGCGAGTCGTTGAGATTAAGGAAATAATCATAATCCTCCGCTTGGGGTAAAGGGACATCCGACGGATTAATAAACTCTATCAGCACTTTTGGATTGATTACCGCAGCGTAACGAACACGTTCTATGGTTTTGAGTTGTCGCTCAACTTTTATCTGTTCTCCGACGTCGTCAAGAGAAGTGAGCCTTTCGGATAAAAACGTCCTCCAGTGAGATAAATGTTCTGTCCAAGTGTTATCAGTCATAACTCTCACCTCCCGCACAAATCCTAAAGTCAAAGCATTTCGCTAAACCGATTAAGAAACTACGTTTGACCTTTGGTAGCAATTCAACCAGTATTGCGGTTTTGGCTTCAATAGCAGTTTTTTCTATACTATAGTCAGCATTGTCGGCAACAAGCAGAATTTCATTGGGTATATCTATTTCAAATGAGCTGTGCGAACAAATTTCAATAAGTGCAACAACGGCATCCGAAAGCGAGAGTTTGCGGGACTCTATATCAACACTAATAATTTGCTGATTGACCAGTTTTCGAAGGGCATTTGCAATCACCACGTCAGAGAAAACCCCCAGCAAATTGCTTATTTGCTTGGCATCTGTTAGCCCGTTCAGAACAAGACGGAAGATAGTCTGTTCAACAACGCCAAAGCGTCGGCCAAGGGAAAAATCAATTTTGACTGTCATAAAGCCCCTCCTTTCGTGTAGCTTTCTTTTGCCTGCGTGTGTCCAACAACTCAGTTCTTCTGCCTTCAAGTTTTTCTCTTTCTTCACTTTCGGCAGATGATGGACGGTAGGGTTTTGGGAGGCAGGCAACTAATTGCCTGTCAAATTCCTCTGCGACTTTGGCGAGTTCTGTTTTTAATGCCGCCAACTCGGTATCGGCTCTTTGCTTTTGAACGGTTGCCAATTGTAAAGCCTGTTTTGCACGACTGACTTCCTCTGTTTCTGAGAACAGCTTTAATAAGAAGAATCTCGCATCTCGGCTTTTACTGTTCGATAATTGCTTTGACGCTTGGTCAAAGACTACATTTGTTTTAGCTTGTGTGGCTTCGGCGTTTGCTATTTGGGAGGATAGGTCGTCTGTCTTCGATTTTCTTTGCTGTTGTATCTGGGCTGACTCTCGCTTGAACCGCTCCTGCTCTCGCTGATTGGCATCGTTTTCGATCTGATATAGTTCTGTTAGTCTGACATCTATTATTCGGCATTCATCAGACGACTCTGCTTTACCATCAGGAATTAGGTACACATCATTCTTCTTACAAAGCGAATAGAGCATCTGCTGCCGCGCATACCACTGTTGCCGTTCAGATTTTAATGATGTAAGCGTAGATTTATCTTGAGTTATTTGTATTTGAAGCATATCAATATATTCTTTTGCCGATGATATGCTGTTTCGGTAGTTAGATTTTTCACTCTGGAGGCGTTCCCATTTCCAATTATCATCAGAGTGTGAGTTAATCATTTGCTGTATTTGTTGATTTGTATCTTTCAGCGTGACAAAAAGGTTGTCTAGCTCCGCTTGGCGGTCTTTCACATCAGCAAAACGTGATTTCAATTTTCTATCAAAAAAAGATATTTGTACATTTAAGTTGGAAATTGGGACAGCCCAAAACGCCCTAACTGTTCTGGCTTGCTCATCAAGCGAACGGCTAAGGGAGTTTATGCTTCCGCTAATTTCCATCAACTCATCCGTTTTGTATTTGAAATCGTCTTTTGTTTTGTCTCGGTCGCTTTTCAGTTGAGCCGAAAATAGCTTTTTCTGCTGAATCGTCCAAGAAATGTACTGGATGACTGGGAGTAAATCAACTCGTTCTTGCAGGACAGCACGGAGTTTCTGTAAGGCCTGTTTTGTCAGTTTTTCAGATCCCTCACTGACAGCCACCAATTCGGAGACTTTCTCTAAAAGTGAAATGGCATCTTCGTTCTCAGTAACGGTGACTTCACATCCAGTCAACCTGACCAGTTCCTTAATATCTTCGATCTTGGCTTGAGCGACCAGCTTGTCCTTTCGTGCTTCAAGGATATCGATCTCCTCGCCTATCAAACTCATTTGCGCTGTCAGGAAATCTCTATACTCGACAAGCGCTTGCTTTTCAAGTCTTTTGGCTTCCTGCATTTTATATAAGCATTGGCGACGTAGGAATAGGTCTACATATTCCAATAACCCTGCCCGAACCTTATCGAACAAATCTGCATCCTTTGATAATTCCTCTAACAGGGACAGCTTTATTTTTTCAAAATATAGATCCTTGTCAACTCGCGCCTTTTCAATCTCCGCTGAACAACGCTCAATTGTCAGTTCATAGTTGGTCTCGTACTTATCAATTCGAGACCGCAAATCGGCTGATGCCTTACGCAATGAACGATTAACAAGCAGACGGTGTGGCAAAACAATATCCCAAGCACTCATGATTGACCTCCATTCACAAGAAATAAAGCCTCATCAAGTGATAGATATTGCCTTCCGACCATCAGTTCATCTTGCTGCATAAACCATTCCAGTTTTTCCACAAACGGCTTAAGTAAATACGCAGATTCTTGGTCATTCATTATGTCTGTAAGTGTTTCGTTTAATTGTGCATTAACCATGTTACGGTTTCGCGCATAGTCAAGAATTGCATTATGGGTTGATATGTTGTCATCAAGAAGTGCCTTAATGGCCTCGATGTCTCTCGAGAGAACCTCAAACAAAGCAATGTATTGAGAATACGAATTTGCAACATAGGTATTCATTGACTCTTTGAACTCGTCAAACATAGCTTCACGTTGTTCACTAAAGCGAGCCTGCAATTCTTGAAGTCTCTCACTATGTTGTGCTCCTAGCCTCCGTAATGCGTCAATCTTTGCGGTTTCCACGCTGGCTATACTGGCGTCAAGTTGCTCATAAATGCACCTAATTGCCTTTTTTCGAATATTATACTCTTTAAGGTCGGAAACCAGATTGTAGCAAGGTAACAAGTCTTTAAACGACAAGCGGAATTCAGAAATGCTCGACATTGAGTCTGCGAAATAATATAGCTTCTCACAGCCACCGAGTTCGATGTGAGTGTTAATTTCTGCGACACATTCGTTAAATGCTTTCTGTGCATCTTTGTTTGCTGTTCCAATAATCGCATTGGCACCGTACCCGATGACAATTCCTCCAACCACGGAACCGACAATAGTCCCAACGGGACCCAATGCTGACCCTATAGCGGCTCCGGTAGCTGCTGCTGCCTTTGCTGATGCAATCCCTGCGGCGACTTGAGTGCCTACATATGCTCCGCCGAAGCCAGCAAATGACGAGAATGTATTTTTTATTGTGTTGCAAAGCAAATCATCGGCATCTATCTCTCCGGTTACAAAGCATCTATAGAGGTCTTTCGCAAAATCCACGGCTGTATTTGCAACAGCTATAACAGGTACCGCTCCGAGTGAGTTTGCCGCCACTTCTTTACCTACGACTTTCCCCAATAGTTGGACGGAACCCATTATCGCCCCGCCACGGACGCCGCCGTCCGCAGTTCCACAGAGAATATGCGTTATACTTAAAATGAACTGGTCTTCCGATAAGTCATCTCTGTTTTTTATTACATCAACTATTTCCTTGACTGTTGTCAGGACAAAACCGGTAGCGGCTCCGGCTGCAACCGCCCTACCTAAATTGACCCTGTTAAGCTCACCATGCTTTTCTACGGCTTTTTGGTATTCCGGCGTTTCTTGGGCTTTCATTGAATCGGCGAGATTTGTTGCTTCTTCTGGGGTGATTGCATCAGATGAAACCGTCTTTTTGCCGACATTAACACTGACCTTATCATTAACTCCTTGCCCTGAGCCACCTACAAATTCGACATTTTCATATTGAGCATTAGCCATGTCTTTTGTATAAACCGAAGGCTTGTTATGTATTTTGGATTGATAGTCAACTGTCCGAGAAGGCTTGCTCCACGGACGCTTCCGAGTCCATACGGAGATGTCCGTTTCCATATCGATACCAGAGAGATTTGACCCATCTGGCAATGTACCCTTTGTATATACGCCCAAATGGTAATCCGGCACACCTTTGGCCAGAGCATTGATTTTAAGCGTGTGTTTGAAATACTCCTCGGCGGCAAAGCCTTTGTATGTGACAGAGGATGTTTTTACTGGCAATCCAGTGGATTTTGCTATTGCGGACTGATTCATAGCTTGTGCGTAGTTGTCGATAGCGGATTGCAGTCCTGCTGTTTGCAAACCCGCCTGTGTGGCATTACCGACCAACGAGGCATCGCGAAGTGTGTCTTCGACAGCATCAAGAGCACTACTGTCAATGGTGCTTAGTTCATCGAAATCGAAGTCGATGCTTGTATATTTGGTTTTCTTGATGCTCTCGTCCATCAGAATGCTCCTTAGTATTTCTCTTTATTTAGTTGCATATATTTCTAAACAGTTGCTATTTAAATAGCAACAAATCTGTTTGACTCGCCATTACGTAAGATAAATCAAGGAATTACTTCTCGCGACCCGCCTAATAGTATAAGTCCGATTAGAATTCAATTTCGCTTATTTTTTTGAATAGCTCTATTCCAACTTGTACCCGATCTTCAATATCGAGGCCAGCTTCTGATTGCTGGATAGGGCACATGAACTGGTCATTGATATATCCATTCTCAACGGCATTTACAAGGAACATCTGACTATCACTATCAACAGCTTCGAACTGAAAGCCCTCATTTTTGTTGAAAAGGCGCATCGTAGCCAATCCATTGCTGATAATCAAGGGACTGCTATAATTACCTATTGTCACTTGATGACCCAATCTATTTTTTATTGTATAGAGAAAGGGATCCCAATTCTTGCCGCTTGTTTCAATACTTAAAATCATTGTTGACTCATATAGTTTGGCAGTATCTGGCCAGTGGTAAAATCCCTTTTCATTCTTTCGGAAATCAGCATATTTGATGTAGTAATATCGCCAATCCTTTTCTTTATTCGGACTTGTTTCAAACTGGGCCTGCCAACTTTGTAGTAACTTTGTTGCAGTAAGATTCGGGTCCTTTATTAGCATATTCAGCAAATCAGCTAGAACCTTCTGTGTTTTGTCGTAGTCAGATTTTCTTCGACTTGGTGTGAATAGCTCACGCCAGACAGTCCAGTACCTGTTTCCAAATCGCCTTCTGGTACCATATTGTTGTGAATAATCACCTCTTGATATCAGTGCACAGCTGTACAGATCATATTCTTCTGAATTATGAAAAAACCGGATAAATTCCGCAGATACAGCTGCCAAATCAGGAGTTAGTTGAATAATAGCAAGACATCCCTGCAATAGCTGGTGATCCTCTATTCGTTCTAATGGCTCACGGAGATGAGGAAATTGTCCTAGAAATATTGCCTTTCGTTTCTCATCTTCAATTTGTGTGGTATTTAGATTCGCATGACCATCAAGTTGCCCATCCTGGATAATACTCTCAACAGAACTGATTAGTGAGTGCAGATATTCAGCACGTATTGTGTCTACTGAATTATAAAGCAAGTTCCTTAGTTGCCTTATACGAACCTCAAAATCTTTGGTTTTTTTTGTCCTGTGTATAATGCATCCATATAGAAGCAACTGATCACTTAAAGAGAATGGGTTGATTGTTCCCGTTGGATAATAGCGTTCTGCACATTTCTGGAATAAGTCTGGTGACTGTTTCTCAAAAAAAAGCTTCGTTCGGCCAAGTGAGTAATCATTATCATTAATGTAAAAGTATTTCGAGAAATACTCCGGTTCAAACTTATACATCTCATAAAAATCATCAAGTACTTTGAATAGGAAATCGGATGCATGATGCTCATGATAGACGATTCCGTATCGCGATAGAGTATCTTTGGATCTGTCTATACTCATCTGCCCCTTGGCAACTAACATATCAGTGATATAACGAATGAATCTCATCATAGATTCATCTACACGTTGTGCAATATCCGGAGATTTCTGGTGTTTGATTCGATCCCAGAATAAATCAGACCACGCCTGGTCAACTTTCTCATTGAAATACTTTCCTTTTTCTGGAGATATTTGTTCAGAGAAGCGTGCTTTGAAATATTCAAATTCTGTTAAAGCCTTACCTCTAGAATTCATCTTTATATATAAGTCATCCGGTAAACCAAGCTCATCCATATGAAGGACATGGAATGTTATTGGCGCTTGATCAGAAATTAAAACTGGCCAAATATTTTGAACAGAAAATTGTTTTGTCTTTTTCTGAATATCATCAAGCATCGTTAGCATGGATGCTATGGTTGGATCGTGCGTCCATGCTGCAAAGAACCAGGGTTGATTGATAATTGTTTCCCTAATTGATGTATGTAAATTATCAGGTTTAAAAGCCGCAAGTTTTCCACAGAAGTCTCTAGAGCCTGGTCGAGTATGGTAAGAGAATTTTGCTAATTGGAGTATAACTTGCTCATCAAGACAGTCTTCATGAACTGCAATAAACCAGTGCAGGAGAAAAAGAGTTGTCAGTCTCTGTTGTCCATCAAGGGGGAAGAATGTCTTTTTCATGGTTTTTAAAGACTCGTCGAAGTTCTCGGTATAACCATAAATGAAGTCTAGCTCGAGCCCTGCTTTTTCTGGGTCTAATGCTGTGAAGATTGCATTGAGTAAATTCTCCCGAACGATTGGTGCTTTTCCGGTAGTTCGACCCTGTACATAATCACGTTGCAGTATTGGGATGATAATGCGATTATCAGCTAATAGCTTCCAAAAACTCATAATCATTGCGACACCTCTTTAGGTTCCTTTTTTGGTAAATAATTTGAAAGAACGGATTGAATCTCGGCGAAATATGCTTTGCGATCATCTGATCCCCAGATATATGAATGCTCTTGAGCAATTGTTGGACTGTAGTAACGGAGAAAGACGCGCCTTGTACAAATTGGAATGTACCTTCCGTGTTTATCGAACTTGATAATTTCGCGACGCTTTACCTCAAAAACTGAATTATTTAAAGCAGAATTGTCGGATTGCCCGAGTAAAGCAAGATTCCCCAACCCGTGCATTTCATCCATCGACCTGTTTTCATTTTCGCTGAAGCGGTCAATAATACGTTCGGATAGGTTAACAAATCTCTCCCATGTTAACCTTTCCTCATTTTCTTTAAGTTGAACTATCTCAGAAATCAATTTTGATAATTGTTCTGATTGGTTGGAATCAACCGTTTGTTCAACCAAGTCCTGCATGAGAGTTTCATGATAAATCAACCATTTTTTCCAGAGATCTTTCTTAGTTCTATCAAGTGACTCCGAGTTTTGTGCGTGTATGTGTTCGAGGCTCCAAGCTAGTTCTTTATGATACTTGAAGGGATAGCGTTCAGTAAGATTCTGACTTGAGCCAATGGATTCAATATTAAAAAGAAGAAGTACTTTCTCAATATTTTTGTTCTGCTGAGCCTTGTTTGGATCATAGTTCAATTTTTCAAGATCAAAATTGACATGGGATCTTATCAAGCTATTTAAATAATCTTCAAACTCATCTTTCCTTTTAAGTAAGGAGTCCGTTAGCAACCCACCCAATTCTTTGCCGTATGCAATCAGGTAGCCAATTTTATGATATAGGTTTCGGTTATTGAACCATTCATTAAGTGTTTGATCGTACAAACGTATGAGATCCCAAGTTTCTTTGAGAGCCGAAGGATTCTCTTTAATTAGATTACTAAAATATAAAAAGGTATGAAGTGGGTCTGTATTTCTATTTTTCTTTCCTGCAATGATGTCAAACAATAACTCAATTTTATTCGCATATTCCGTTTGTTTCCGATTGGTAATAAATGACCAGTAATCATCATTCGACATGCGTAGTTCAATTTCATCCCATAAAATTGATATTTCAGTTTTCAATTTTTCTCTGTCTGACGAAGGCAAATGTTGAAATGATGATGATGATAAGAATAGCGCTTTAATTAGCTCAGCATTAGTCAATGGAATTTTCCCAATATTTAATCGAGTAAATAGTTCCCGACTATTTATTTCCGAATTTGCCTCATACCATATAACCTGAACGGATCTTCTATCATCAGATTTTCCGAGAATTGTGCTAAGAAATAGTCCACGATCGTTCCAATCTTTAACCACAGGATTATCAGTAAACCAATGTTTAACTGACTGATATGCTTGCGAAATGTGGTAATAATCTATATTGGAAAAATCATCTGAAATATTATTTAGAAACGATTCACTGCCCAGCCGAGTTTGGTATTGAATTGTAAACAGTTCTCGCCCATAAGCTTCTGCGAGACTGTTCTTATTAATATGTTCTCGAGTCAAATAGTTCAAGATGATGTGAATAGTTGTAAGTCTCTGCTGACCATCGACTACTTCCCACCCTGTTATATTTTCATCATCCCTGAGCCAGTTTTTCCGCTTAACAACTACGGGCTGCAAGCAATAAAATTCGTTTTCCTTAATTCGGGAGATTGGCATTTTAGCGAAAGTCCAAATGTCATTTAGCAGGTCAACGACCTGCTGGTTTATCCAGCGGTAACCTCGTTGATAATCTGCGATGTAAAAACTTTCTCCAAGTAGCTGGTTTATTGTCAATAGTTTCAAATTTTCCGCCATTATGAAGTACCCGTCCTTTCATTGTTATAGCAGTTTTTTATTGGAGCAGGCACGATTCAAATTTGGGTTTGGGTTTCCCAAAATTGGCAAGTGTATAAACACTTGCATTGCTTGCCGTTATTAGTTGATTACAAATCTAAAGTGATCTGATTCCTTTAGCTAGCGTTTCTATCACTCGAATTAGTTTAATTACATCATCCTCTCGAATGACTAATCTTTGACCAATAGCATAGCTTGTATCTAAGGATTTTTGAATGTATTGGTCATCAACCAATCCACCGTTGTGAACCATTACATGACGGCGTTGAAACATAAGATTCATAAAAAACAGATCAGTCTCAGAAATCCAATCACTGTAGCTAGCTCCTGTTGCTTCTTCAAACAAGTGGCTTCCCTTATCTACAATTTGAAAATCATTAACTCGAATAGTTTTTGGTGATATAGCCCGATACCTTAACTCAGCAAATTTTTGGAATGTAGAAACAATATCGCTAAGGCTACTCTCTAACATTGACCTACAAATTGTTTTAGCTTTATCTCTGCCTTGAGTTTCTATTAAGAAAGACTCCATTTCAGGAAGTGATTCAATCATTTTAGCAATTGAATCGAGAGCGTCATCAAATGTCTCTTCCAAATTATTGAGTCCGCAGTTAGGGCAGAAGTACGCCGAACCAATTACACTATAACGCATATTGCATTTTGGGCATTCAATATCTCGTTCCCATTCTGGTGATTGTCCTAAAGGGTTGTTTGTAAATGTAATTCGCCGGCCAGGTTTGTAAGTCAGTTTGATGAATTTATTTTGTTTAGTACCTCTTTCGAGTTTTTTGAAGCTCTTGTCAAGTTCACCTTGGATGTAGGACATTGCCCAATTAGCTGCAATTTTTTCCATATGTTTTAATTGTTCTTGGGTCCACCAATTATCTGTTATATCAATGTGACCACACATAGGACAGTGAACTTCATCTATTATTTTTTCTTCCCAATCTCGCATATAAACTTTAAATGTATATAAGCAATTATTATTTGGACACTCTCTATCAAAATATCCTTTTTCATCTGAGTGAAATGTTATAGGAATATTAATCATCAATTATCACTCCATATCCAAAAATCAGATCCTTTTTTTTGACTTATCTCTCATCACCGTTCATATTTCATCTCTTTAAACCAAGAGATTTGTTTCCATATGTCTATGTGATTCAAATTACCATTCTGCAAAACCTATTAGTCATCAAATCCAAACGAACTTACTTTCAGCGTCCGACAGTTCTCAGAAACTGTTCGAACAACTTGAGGAGACATCCCTTCCGGAGCTTTTACATTTACTTCGAGGGATATTTCAACTGTTGTTCCATCAACTGAGGTCAAATGATTTATTACTTCTTCTACAAGTCTTTGGACATCTCGACCAATTCTAGTAGTGTCAAGCTGTGCTGACAGATAGAAATGTTTGTTCTTAGGATTCTCTATTGCAGTCGGATCCTGTACAGTTGTTGTTCCCCCAGAACTACCATCCTCAGGAAGTGGATAAAGTTTCTGCGTATCATTTTCGCCACCGCCACTCGTAGGAATTTCATTACCGCCTGTAGTTTGTCTTCCGTCAGGCTGCCTTCTAGCAGCGTCTTCATCTAACTGGGCTTGTGCAACACTAATCTTTAAAAGATAACCGGAGCGCTCAATGATTCCTAAATATTGATTGTATTTCAGATCGATGTATCGAGAGCCGTCAAATCCAGATGCGAAAGCAAAATATTCTGGAGAATTCACTCCTGTTCGAATCACATCTTCTAAGATCTTCTCGTTCGCTAAACGAGGAAGGTAACAATACGTGCAAAGGTATTCCCAAAGTTTCTTTACAGGTATATTGTCTGAATCACGCCACAACACATTATCTAATTCCATTAGAAGGAGAGCAGGAGCCCACTGGGTAATAATTGCTTCGTTTTGCAGCATCTTTTTTGCAGCTTTTGAAATTATACTATCGGTTCCACCACTGATTCGAATTGTATCCCAAACAATGGTTTTCATGTCAACATTTTTATCGATATAGGGAACAAGCAGCCAGCAGTATGCTTCTTTAACTCTAGCGTCTACCGTTTCAATACTTCTGCGTAGGTTGTTTTCAGTTTCTCTATTCTGGGCAGCATCAAGATTAAGATCTTCGCTATCATCTTTTATGGATTTCCATGCAAGATAAATGCGCACCGCTTGTTTTAGCGATGTCATCATGTCTTGATCTGGTGCAATAAATGCAAGCATATTTCTATAAATTCGTGGACTATTTCCACGATTGTTCAAGATGTCTATTACTGCTGTCATTGCACTATTGTTTTGGATTGATGCCCTGTACTCATCCGTTGGACGCAAAATAACAAGTCGAGCTGACTGTTCATCTGGCACGTCAAGAGAGGATGACGGACATATGTGAATACCTGCAAAAGGCTGTTCTTTTCTGAGTGAACGCAACCGAGTTTCAATTTCATATTCCACGTCCGAAGCAGATATCTGAGTTGCTCGATCCTCGACAGTCTTTCTTAATGTTGGTCGAGTATCATACCAAAAACGATCTCCGGAAGGATTTGTATATAAATATGCAAGTGATGAAGTTAGCGTACTTAACGCATCGTTGAAATTCGCAATATTCTCTCCTGGTTGAATAACACCCAGACGAATTCGTGATGCTTCTATTCCTCTAACATTTTGACTACGCGCAGTGGGTGCGCTACCGATCATAACTGTTCTAGCAACACGTCTTGCTGCCAGCTTCCCGCCATATCTTGGATTTGATTGATCCTTCTGATACGGGATTGAGTTTTTGCCATCTACTTCACGATCAACCAGCGCATTCCAACCTTCGGAAAGATGACGTGTCAATTCATCACGCACATTTGGAACATCAAGTGGAATGGATCCAGGCATAATCATTAAACTCGCATCATTGCCCATCCATAGTTCATGTATTACAGCTGCCATTAACCGAAGGACCCCTCGTGTTCGCTGGAATCGCTCCAAAGTTGCCCAGTCCTCATACAACCTATCAAAAATTTCCGGATGTATGGGATAGCATGAAATCATTCGATCCTTGTACTCTACTTCACGAGCTTCCAGCGGGAAATCGCTCTGATTTTCATTGTACATTTGGCTGAATTTTGAACAAACAAGATCCCGTCCATCAGGATTCTTACAATCAAGAAAGAGCCTCCGACGAACAACTTCAAATCCTTCATTGGCAGCAACTGGTTTCCATATGGATTCCATACGTCCAAAGGTATGTTCAATTGTTTCTAGTGCTATTTTGCCTGCCTCTCCACCGATTTCAATATCTGATTCAGGTATTGATGCAACTACCAAGCTATTTTTACTTGCCCTTGCAGCTTCTGTTACTTCCTGTATGAAGGAAATAAAGTTATCAAATGTGCCAGCTGGAAGCCCACTAACGCCATAAATCTTTTTCGCATAGGCAACAAGCTCATCCATTAATATTAGGCAAGGAGCTGCAGCGTCAAATAGATTTTTTAATGCTTCGGAACCTGGTGAAACTCCTTTTTTGTCTGCTTCTTTTACATAGTCGTAAAGGCTTGTATTTCCTGCTGATTCAGCTAATTGTGCTGCCATTTCACCCCAGAGCGTATTGATAGTAATCCCAGGCATGTTATTTGGTCGCTTACTTTTGGTCGGATCTAGGGCAGTTCCAACTAAAACTGCTACATTAGCTTTTGGTAACGACGTAACTTCAGCACTCTTTAATACTTGCTTGATGTTCGGAATTTTATCAATTGAAACTCTTCCACGCATCATGTGGTAAAGTGCAAGCATACTATGTGTTTTACCACCACCAAATGCTGTCTTTAGTTGAACAACTGGTTCTCCGTCTTTGCCAGTAACGCGACGAAGTGATTGTTCTAATAAACCTGCCATTCCTTCAGTAACATATGTACGGGCGAAAAATTCCACAGGATCGCGATACTCATAAGCCCCTTCACCCCGCGCTACTTGGGCAAGATCGGCTGCAAATTCTGCGTTCTTATACCGCCCCTGGGCCACGTCAGGATGTGGTTCGATAATGTCTCGCCAACTTGGAAGGCCACTCATAGGCGTAGTGCTCAGTATCCCAATATTTTTCTGTTTTGAACTCACTAAAGAAGAATAGGTAGTTTCTTTGACTGTGGTTGAACCGCTAGCTGATCCATAACGTAATGTCCGTAAAATACCTCTAATTTCTTCTGCGCTTTCCGAATCAATTTGTTCAACAAGACGTGACATGGTATCTAAAGCACGCCAAGTATCGTCATCTGTGAAGTCTTCTCCACCTAAATGGGCTAATCTATTGCGAACTCCAACAAGTTCTTTCGCCCAAGTACGATGATCGATGGATAATTTCTTCCTGAAAACCAGGTTCCAATGCAAGTCAAAAAGCAATAGAGATCGAGCTATATCAAGTGAATCTACTAATTTTGCCCATTCCCCAGAAAGAGGAAGATCACGCTTTTGATCATCACGAAGTACATTTATTACTCCGTTGGTCCACCAGTTTTCACCATACTCATTTCCCAGTTCCCGAGCGATATAGGGAGTAAGTGCCCCTAAAAGAATTCGAAAACTCTGAGATACTTGCGTGTGATTGTTATCCATTGCTATGACCTCCCTTTAATTTTTAGATTCAATATCAAATAAACTGACTTGCTCAGTATTTTTTAGTTGTGACTGCAATTCAGCCGCTTTCATTTGAATATCTGGCCATGCTATAACCAGTGAATTGTAAGCATACGCTTCACCAGCCCAGCCCTTTCGCTCTGCAATTTGATAGAGACGATAAGCCAGGGCTTTCGCGTGTTCTGGCTCTGATGTAAATATGTCAGCGACAATTTTCGCTACACCAGAAACTCCATCTTTTTCTAAAGCTTTCGTCATTTGTTGGGTAAGAAGCCAAATATTTCTTTCCTTTAATTCTATTTTTTCTGGAATTTCTTCACGTGTAAGCAATTTCACTACGCCCTTTTGTGCGTATAGAATAAATCTAGATACAAGCTTCTCAACAGACGTATTCTTGGCTCTAGCTAATACATCAGCTTCTCCAAACTTCATATCATTGAAAGCATACTGCGAATATAGATCAACACAAAAGCGGCTATCGCGATCAAGTTCTCCGTCCTGCTCGGTAAAATATACGTCTAGTTCCTGATTGATAAGTTGAAGAGCAGAACGAACACTCATAGATGTACCGTCGGCCTCAAGCACTTTTTTGAACCTTGAAAATACGCCCATACCAGGACCGATTGCAGACTGTGCCAAGTCCACCGGAGCAATATTACTCGCTTGTAACTTCTCCAGAGCAGGTTTTAGTTCTCGTTTTAATGTGTTTATAAAATCGCGTCGAGTAGAAACAGGTGCTTCTATTGACCGCTTTCGACAAACGAGGACAATTGAGGAAGCCAGTGCGTTGACTTCGCCTTTAAGTCCTTTTGTACGTTCTGTTCGCACTGGCCAAGTACCTGTAAGAGTAAATCCCGCTTTTAAAACAGCTTCAAGGAAGGTTTCCCAACCTGTGCTTGAAATTCCTTTTTCATCTTCAGTATCGGATTGTTTGAATGCATAGTAGATCGTAGTTGGAAATGCTGGGTGTATTTGTTCAGCAAGATTTTGCATCGCCATTGTCATCCCATTAAGAAAGAACTCTTCCGCTGCTACTTTACCTTCGTGTCTATATGGTGTGGCAATTAGTTCCTCAGCCTTCGGAACAACCAATGTTGCGAACAGGTCAGGGTAGATTGTTTTCAACGATCGTCGTAACCAAACATAAAAAAAGTCTGACAAGTCAGCATAACTTATATTATCGTAATAAGGCGGATCCGTAGACACAACTTTTCCTTTTGTTATTGTTTGCTGTTGAGCATCTGCTTGTTGTGAAAAACCCATTCTGCCATACGCCTTAATAACAGATGCAGGCCACTCGATTGTCGAAGTAATGTTAAGAGAACCCTCTAGAGTATTTGCCTCAGCAAAATCCCACACCATTGGAATTGCTTGTCGCCCAAATGCTTGAGCGACATTTTCATTAGTTTTATTCCATCCACATAATGTACAAGAATATCTGCTTATTTGACTCACACCGCAAGCAAGATAAACACTAATTGCCTTTGCATATTCTTCGCTTCCACCATTCTTTATTATTTCAGAGCGAGCTTCAGAGATGAGTTCGCTAAACGTAGATAGAGCTACAAGTTGTCTGTTTGTAAACAATTTATCGAATGTATCTAACCCATAAGAAGGACACCAAATATTCCGAGGATCGTTCGCCAATTCTTGTGTAGGATACTCTTGGGGTTTATCAACCTTCGCCGCATCTATGTGTGCTTCATTAGGACTAAAGTAGCGCCTTCCATTTTTACTCTCAGCAACAATTGCCATGAGCTTAGTACTCATACGGGCTGCCTTCGCTTCAGCTTTAATATAATCGGGTGTTGTTGCCTCCCCACAGCAAATACACTTAAATTTTGCTCCTCGAGCTATTTTGGGGGATTTAGGCGCATTTTTCCCATACCCTATTTCATAACTTATCTTTTTCCCATTAATAACAGGCTGTATATACACTTCCTTGCCTTTCTTTCTGGATAATTCAAAACTGCTAGCAAGCGGCATTTCGCATCCACAAGCGGGATTTGGGCATTTTACAGTGCGCGCCCATATCCAAGCAATGACAGGATGCTTAACCCCGTATTCATCTTTCACTTTTGGATATAAATGACCTATTCGCTTAACAGCTTCTTGTTTAATCCATTCACCATAGTAGCGTACATCTTCTGCGAGCCCTGCTGCATCAGTCCAAAAACCTGCAATTAGAGATGAGTCAGGGTTCACAGGCTGTTGCTCAGCAAATTTCGGCGGTATCTCAATCATAGCCTTGTTTATTATGACAGAAACCGGATTTAAGTCACTTGCATACGCATCTAGACCTAATCTTTGAGATTCAAGTGGTATTGCCCCTCCACCCGCAAAAGGATCGTGCAAAGCTGGCAATTCATGGGGATTAAACAAATCAGAGTCTTTATTATTATTTTCTTCGCAAGTATTGTGCCAACTATTTAGAATCTCCTCATGGGCAGAAGCTAATAATTCCTTGTCATTAATATTTTCCCACTTTACCAGTTTTTCAATGATACCAAATAATCTAGAACGTTCTATTTCCTGCTCGGCTTGAGTAGGGAACCTCTCTGGATGTGAGGACGGGTCATCAACCATTTGCGAGAAAATAACAGCTCGTGCAGCAGCAAGTGGTCTTCGTGCCCACCACAAGTGAGTACTACGTGGATGTCCTTTCAGAAACGGATTCTTTTCTTGGGCACATCCATCATTAATTGCTTCAAGTGGTAGAGCTACCTCAATAAGTTTCTTTTTATATTCCATATCCTTAACCTCTCTCTAACATAATTTCAGATCTACTAACAAGACTCATGATGTCATAATTTACACTTGTTGAAGCAAAATCAGGACGTTCACGGAATGGTTTTCTCAAGTAGATTGTCTTAGTGGTTGAACCATCTACTTCAACAATTGCCAAAATATATTCATCTGGTTTGTTGAATGCTGTAAGAATCTCATTTTTACTTACAGTTACAGTGGTTGCTCCTTTAACTCTGCCTTTAACTTCAATAAAGCGAAGTCTCGATTCATTTGGCATCCGAAGTGTGTGTGGAATTTGAGACTCAACATCATAGCCAACTTTTGCAGAACTTACATCTCGTGGAATGAATCCTAAAGATGATTCAATATCCATAACAGCTCTCATGGCTGCAAGCTCGATCTCACGTCTTGCCGCTGCATCAGCCGAGAATAGGCCTGTTTTACCATTTAGATGGTTAATGAGTCCACGGGGTATAACAATTGCCCCTCCCACAATCACTGGTGGCATAGCAGAAATGCGCTTCTCTTTTTCAAGTTCAGCAAGACGTTTTTGCATGCGAGCTTCTAAATCTTCTGCACGTCGGGCTGCCATTTGAGAGTTTTGTTTTGCGTTTGTTTTCCCCGTAGCTTCTTTCATCTTTAAATCTGCACTTCGAAAATCCCAATATTGAATCTCGGCAGTAAGGCGTTCTTTTACAGCTTTAGATGTTTTTTCAATAAGCTTTATCTTTCGCTCTCGAACATCTTTTACGTGGAAAGGAATAATTTCTGAAATGGCATAACCAATTGCTATATCTTCCACGTCGGTTTTAAGCCATTGCTGATCATATAAAAAGGTTCGAACAGCTGTCTGTTCTTCATTATCAGCGGCGCGATAGTCTAGATAGGGTGCATATCCAGCGTTGATTGTCGTACCATCCTCTTTCATCTCAACAAAGTGAATATGCTTTGAAATAATACGCTTGCTTCCACTGGCTAATACAACACCATCTTGAACTGAATCCTCAATGTAGAATAAGAGTCGCGGATCAATTCCATCGTCTGAATCGTCAATGAAAATAGATCCCTGTTTTAAAACATCTGTATTCCTTTCTCGAATGAGGTCAATAGTCGCTTCTAAAAGTGGATGGCCTGGCGCAATCAAGGCAGCTTGGGCCTGTCCCTGGACATTAGAAAATGTTTTATCGAAACATATGCGTTCATATCGGCTTAGCACTGGTTCTCCAAAGCCTATCTGCATATCACGACTTCTGACAGCAAAGGGCACGGTAGTAATTTCATATCGTCCTTTTTCACGTGGCCTGATTTTGCCTCCAAGACTCTGAAAAGCTTCCATGAAAAATGACTCAACGAAGTGCGGTTGAAGCTTATGAGCCTCCATTCGCTCCATGTCTTCACGAATTGCCATGACTTGATTAACATCCATTGTATCTTCAGTCAACGCGTGTTCATTTAAGAGTCGTTCCAGAGTTTGGCGATCCAATGAATGGTCTACTACCTCGTATAGACGTCGTCTTACATCCTCTTGGTTGTTATAACGAACTGCCTCAATAAGGAGATCTCGCAGCGACTTATTGTTGAAAGTAAGTTTGCCAAGAACATCAAACACTTTTCCCTTGAGAGATTCACGTTCCTGATCTAGTTTTTCAAAAAGTCTCTGAAAAACCATACCTTCACGGGTTTCTTGAGATACAAGGTTCCAAAGGTGGCAAACTTCAGTTTGTCCAATTCTGTGAATTCGTCCAAATCGTTGTTCAAGTCTATTGGGATTCCATGGAAGATCATAATTTACCATTAGATGAGCACGCTGTAAGTTTATTCCTTCACCAGCAGCATCTGTTGCAATAAGGATTCTAACTTCTTTATCTTGTTTGAATAGCTCTTCTACTTTACGACGATCATCACGAAGCATGCTTCCGTGTATATTAACAACAGATTCTTCACTTCCAAGAAGAGATCTTATTTTATCCGTAAGATAACGCAGCGTATCTCTGTGTTCAGTGAAGATGATTAATTTTTCACGCATACCATCAGAGCCAAACATATTTCCATTGTCCTGCAGAAGTTGAGAGAGTTCATCCCATTTCCGGTCTTCACCACTTTGTCTTACATCATTAGCCATTCTTTCTAATTTTTTAAGGGTTGCAATTTCCGATTCAAGTTCTGCTATAGTCTGCGCAGCAGTGGCTTGATCAACAACCTTTTCTTCAGTATCTTCCAATTCTGCAGATGGCATATCATCATCATCGTAATCATCATAATCGGGGACAGTATACTCAGCAGCGCGCTTCCCCAAACGTTCTTCAGCAAGCCGGCTCTCTAGTCTTTCCCGCCTACGCTTTAATGACTGAAAAATTGCCTCTGGTGACGAAGCAAGTCTACGTTGCAAAATTGTTAGAGCGAATCCTACAGTGTTTTTTCGCTCATTATTCAGTTGATCCGCTCTATTAAATTCCTCCTGCACATAAGTTGTTACAGCAGAGTATAAAGAGGCCTCTCCTGGGGATAAATCATAATTTACTGTGTATGCTCTCCGTTCAGGAAACAGAGGGGTACCATCAAACTTTAATAAATCTTCTTTGACGAGCCTCCGCATTACATCTGATACATCCACAGCCTGACTGCCACTTCGAGCTACACCCTCAAATCTGTCCTGGTCTATTAAGGACATGAATAATTGAAAGTCCTCTTCCTTGCCATTGTGAGGAGTAGCAGTTAATAACAAGAAGTGTCTTGTGATCGAAGATAAAAGTCGGCCAAGTTGAAATCTTTTTGTATATTTTACTTCACCACCCCATACAGTTGCTGACATCTTATGGGCCTCATCACAAACTATCAAATCCCAATCAGTGATTCGAAGTTTGTCTTGAATTTGCTCGTTGCGTGCCAACTTATCCAGACGGACAATACAAAGGTTCATCTCAGCAAAAACATTACCAGTAATCGCTGACTCTATACGATCATTTGTCAAGATTTCAAATCGAAGATTGAATTTCCGATATAGTTCATCTTGCCATTGTTCTGCCAAATTACCAGGTGAAACAATCATGCAACGTTTTAAATCACCTCGGATAAGAAGTTCTTTAAGAAAAAGTCCTGTCATTATTGTTTTTCCGGCCCCAGGATCGTCTGCAAGAATATAACGAAGGGGTAATCGCGAAAGCATTTCCTGATACACTGCAGAAATCTGGTGAGGCAAAGGTTCTATTGTAGATGTATGTACTGCTAGATATGGGTCAAATAAGTGCGCAAGATGAATCCGGTAGGCCTCTGATGTAAGTCGAAGTAAATTCGCATCTGCATCGAAACTCCAAGGCAGACTATCGTCCGCGACATGTATTTTCTCTTCGTCTTCTCGATAGAGGATCTGTTCTGCTACATTACCACCAGAGTTTCTAAAGGTTACTGTCATTGCATTGGTGCCATGCCATTTTACAGCAACCACTGTAACAGCTTCATTCCCTGCAATGCCCTTTACGCCAGAGCCGACAGTTATTTCTTCAAGTCGTGCCATCAGCTCAGACCTCCTTTTCTTCAGAAATCAGTTCCATTATTTCATGCAAATCGCATTTCAGAGAAGTGCAAATTTTCACTAGAACCTCGGTGTTTATGTTCTCGTTGCGTCCAAGTTTTGCGATGGTTGAAGGACTGATGCCGGCCATCTGTCTAAGGTCTTTTTTCTTTAAATCTCGGTCTATTAAGAGCTTCCAAAGTTTTTTATAGCTAATAATCATTGCCCTTCACCTCTATTAGGATTAATATCACAAATTCATACATATGTTAATTATAACCAACCTTCTTTGACATAGCAATAATAAGTTTGCGAAATCGTAATAATAGTATAGTAAGAAGTACTTTTATAATAAAAAAGCCGATCAGATGTCGGTCTGTCGGCGATATCAATTATGATGAAATTGCTTATTTTCGTTCCACAAACCATTTCCCAAGGTTTGTCCCGCTGATATTTGGACTTCGCTCAAAGAAAAGATAACTCTGATGACCATTGATTTGGACTGTAAACCTGTCACCTTGCCCTCCAGCTTTCAGTGCTGCTGCTGGACGAACATCCAGGACCTTTTCGATGGAATACTCACGGCCATCTTCCCAGCGGAGGCGTCTTGGGAAAAGATTTCCGTCTTCGGAGAAGGAAGCAATAACGGCAACATAGACTTTAGCCTGTGAAGTCACGTGTCCTCACCCCGATCCGAAAGGTGTTTAAGGAAATTGCTGTTGGACTGGATCGGAGATTCGATCAGCCAGCCTTTTCGCTTGAGAATCCGAAATTTGAAGTCAAGTAATTCAGGAGGTACTTCCAATTCCTTGGCAACAGAGAAGAAGAAGGTGTCCTCACTGAGTAGTTCTGTGACCTCGTCATCTTCCAGCAGGTATTCCGCAGCGAACAGATTGGCTTCATACTCCATCTGGGAGGATGTATCATACAATGCAAAATCGTGGAAAGCCTTCATCTTTGCTGCTTCATGATGAAGGACAGCATGACCGATTTCATGGGCCAGGATAATCCGTTGAATTGGCTCCGGCAGGTCGCTGTTGATGGTGATGTGCTTTTTCCTTGATTGTCGCAGAAAGAACCCTTTACACGATTTCTCTGTACTGCCAAGCGGCATTACTTGAACGATGATCCCCATGGCTTCAGCCAGCTTCCAAGGATCTGGCTCATCATATTTTCGCATTATGCGGGATACTTCCCGGCAAATTATCTCTATCGACATGTAATCACCTTCAAATGATATAAAATCAAATACTCATCCCGCTAACAATCCCTCACTATCATTAAATCAAAGTGTCGGTACAAAAATACGGACAGTGAACGATAAAATGGTCAACTGGTTGAAAACAAAGAACGAGGAAATTTTAATCCTTTTCCTTTTTTCGGCCATAGGTTTTCCGGGCTTCTTCCTTACACTTCAGATAAGCCTTCATGACAGCTTCAAAAAAAGCATCCTTGGCTTCCTGATCCAGGGCTCCGCCAGCAAACAAGGCCACATTCTGCTCAAGGAGAACATCCATCTCTTTGGCTGCCTTTGGTCCAAGCCGTTCCCGAGCTTCCTCAATGTAGGGAGCTTTTTCTATGCCGTATTTTGGGTCTGTGATCTCATCATTGAGCAGAAAGTCTACGGATACCTGAAGGGCCGCAGCCAGCTTTCTGGCGATATTTCCACGAGGCTTAGTGTCCGTCGTTTCATATGCAGCAATGGAACGTTTTGAAACGCCGACAAGCTCACCCAGTTGCTGCTGATTGAGCTTCAGTTCCTCCCGAGCTTCTTTGATCTTCTCTGAGAAAGTTTTCATTTCCTTGCCTCCTGTAATGAATATAACTTCAACAACTTCATTTTTGTATTGACTATTCTTCATTGTCCTGTTAATATTGAGCTACAAGATGAAGTTAACTTCATTATACCTTCACAAACTTCATCTGTCAACGAAAAAGTTATAGAAACCCTTGGAAGGAGTGGCTTTTTATGAGTAAGGACCGCGCAATTCTGCATAGTGACTTGAATAGCTTTTATGCATCCGTAGAAATCATGCTGAATCCAACACTGCGAGATAAAGCCATCGCAGTCTGCGGTTCAACAGAGGACCGCCATGGCATCGTCCTGGCCAAATCCGAAAAAGCCAAGAAAGCAGGCATCAAGACGGGCATGGTCAACTGGGAAGCCAGGCAGAAATGTCCAGATCTCATCATGGTGCCTCCGCAGTACGAGCAGTATCTGAAATACTCAAAGCTTACCAGGGAGATCTATCAGCGCTATACGGATCAGGTTGAGCCCTATGGCATGGATGAATGCTGGCTGGACGTGACCGGCAGTCTAGGCGTCTGTGGAAGTGCTCTCTCCATCGCGGAGGAGATCCGGCGCACAACCCGAGAGGAGTTAGGTCTTACCGTCAGTATCGGCGTGTCCTATAACAAGATCTTCGCTAAGCTTGGCAGCGACATGAAGAAGCCGGACGCCATCACGGTCATCAATCGCTGTGACTATCAAGACAAGGTCTGGCCGCTGCCGGTTTCTGATCTCTTCTATGTAGGACGAGCAACGGACAAGAAGCTTGCCCGCTACGGCATCCGAACCATTGGAGAGCTGGCCAGAGCTCCGCGAGACTTTTTGAAAAGCACCTTGGGCAAGAACGGAGAGATGCTCTGGTTCTTTGCTAACGGCGAGGATCAGTCACGTGTGATGAAAAATGACTTCCATTCACCGGTGAAATCCATTGGACATGGCACGACCTGCATCTCGGACCTGGAAACCAATGATGAGGTTTGGAAAGTCATGCTCCACCTGACCCAGGACATCAGCCATCGGCTTCGGGTCCATGACATGAAGGCCAATGGCGTCCAAATCACTGTGAAAGACAATACCCTGTTTTATCGTCAATATCAGATGCAGCTGCCCATGGCGACCCAAAGCCCCATGGAGATCGCCTCAGCGGCACGGTATCTGTTTGAAAATAACTACGACTGGCATACATTTGTGCGGGCAGTAACTGTTCGCGCCATCAACCTCGAACCCAAATTCATGCCACAGCAGCTGATGCTCTTTGATGATGCTGCCAGACGGGCCAGGCTGGAAAAACTGGATGATACCATCGAGACCATACGAGGACGCTTTGGGAAATGGTCGATCTATTCAGCCTCCCTGTTAGGCAGTATGAAAACATCTGGAGACAGCAGTCATGAGGTCATCATGCCCGGCATCATGTACGCCTAGTACAGGAGGGATACTCAATGAGAAACGTCCAGATCAAATGCAATCGAGAAAGAAGACTCTTTGACACCATCGAAGGCTCAAAACTGAAGATCCTGATCAAATGCAGCAACACCAAGGTCTGCCCCTACAAGTCAGACTGTCTGAGGACCAGCGAAATCGTTCTGGGAGCAGAGAAAAATACCTTTGATGAATTCTACAAAGCCATCAATTGTCCCCACTGCGGGAAACGACTTTTCGATGTCACCACAGACAGCGTAGGCATTGTCACCATCAAATGCGAGATGTGTGGAAAAGTCGCAACCATTCCAGTCGTCGCTGACCAGGGATGAACTCATTATCTGATTATGGAGCACCGGCGCACTTGTTGAAGTAGCGACCACCGCACAAACAGATAGTGAACAACTGAATATCAATCGATACCGAGCACCGGAGCCGATTCACTGAGCTACCACCGCCGGATGATTACTCAATTGAGAGGATCATCCGGCCTTTTTTATTCACTAATCAGCTTTTTGGCAGTGCATCACCAATGACAGGCTCCCCGCCAAAAGGAGCCTGTCATGTTTATTTACAGCCAAAAGAATAGAGCTGGCTGTCTTGCCTCACCGAGATGCCGCAGCCCGCCGCCTCCTTCTTGTTTGCCGCTAACAAGCCAACAACGAGAAGGAGAATGAAAATGAAAAAGATTAATCTGCGGGAAGTATACCCGTTTTATGAGAATGACTGTTTTGTCATGGTCGATGATGAAATCGCTGAGATCTTCGAAGAATCCAAACTCAAAGAGCAGAATTACCAGAGAAAAGTCTACTGGAACAAAGCCCACTACTCGCTGGATCGGGATGACGGGATCGAGCATGAAGCAATTTTTGTTTCCATGTCACCCTATGAGATCTATGAACGGAAGATGACGAAGCAGGAGCTGCATGCTGCCATTGCCAAGCTGCCGGATATCCAGGCCAAACGAATCTATGCTTACTACTTTCTGGATATGACCAAGACTGAGATTGCTCAAGCAGAAGGCGTCAGTGTTATGGCTGTCTGCAAGTCCATTAGCCATGGATTAAAGACTTTAGAAAAAGAATTGAAAAATTTTGAGGAATAGGGTTTATAAATGACCTTCAAATCTCATGGCTTATGAGAGGGACTTTTATCTTCTCATAAAATCGATCTTTGACAACTTCATATAGGAGAACCGGATACCTTTGGTGCATGAGCCGGAAGGACAAGCCAGGCAACAGGTACGCAATGACCTTCGTTTCACGAAGAGAGCGACAAATACCCTTGCTGCAGGTCGATCTTGGCAGATCGGCTGGCCATGACCTTGTGCATCAGATAATGATACTTCCGTATAGTCACAGTCCGAGCGTGATCAAACCGTCGCAGGCAATGAGTACGGCCCGCCATCAGAATGGAGGGAGGTGAAAGTCCTATGAGAGCGTATGCCAGCGCTTGTCCAGTCTATCCAAAGAACCAGAATCAAATACAGCAGCCGCACCTTGAAAAATCTCGCACTATTTTGCGGAACGATTAATTCAGGTGCGGCTGTTTCTTATTAAATGAAGGGAGGTTTTTGCATGAGCACAACTTTATCCAGTAAAGACGCCTATAGCCTCATGCTCAAAGATTATCCCGACGTGATGAATATTGATCAAATGTGTGAAATCCTTGGTGTCAGCACCAAGACGGGTTATAAGCTCCTGAAAAACGGTGACGTGACCTATATCAAAATTGGGCGTAACTATCGAATCCCAAAAGCACACATCATATCGTATCTCAGAGTCGGAAATGAACAGCCGTCCATTTGAACCTCCACAACATTGCACGAAGCAACTTGCCCATGATACGGTCAAGATGTCAGCGGCAGTCTTTCGAAGCCAATCGCATTTGCGATGGCAGATGTTGAACAAATGATTGGAGGATAAAAAAATGTACAGAAAAAAGTCAAAAGCATTCTACGAGCGCATGCTGAAAAAGTATCCTGATGTAATGAGCATTCCCCAAATGAGCAAGGCATGCGATGTAAGCAGCAAGACGGGTTATAAGCTCGTCAGGGAAGGAAGGATCGATTTCTTAAAAATCGGTCGTAATCTCTTCGTTCCCAAGGAATATTTGATTTCGTACCTGCTCATCAGAGATGAGAATAATGTCCGATGACCACCACAACATTGCAAGTATAAATCTGCCCATGTTACGCTCATAGTGTCAACGGCAGGTAATCGGAGCTGCAAAAAGGAGGTTTTATCAATGGTAGCAGGACACCTGCAAGAAAAGAAAGGCTATTTCTACATGGTACTCACCTATAGAGACCATGAAGGAAAGCGCAAGAGCAAATGGATTTCTACGAAGTTACCCGTAAAAGGAAATAAGAAACGGGCACAGGAAATGCTTCGGGAAGCGCGGAAGACCTTCGAACCGGATATTCCGGTTTCAATGGAGGACATGCTTTTCCATGAATTTTTAGGGCATTGGCTTGAGATAGCAAAAAACACGATTCAGCTTACTACCTACGCAAGCTATGCCAGCATGTGCAAATCACCGATTGTTCCATACTTCAAAGACAAAAAGATCAAACTGGTTGATTTGAAGCCCAAGGATATTCAGGATTTCTATACCCTCCAGTTGAAACGAGTGAAGGCCAGCACCGTGATTCATTATCACACCATTATCCATAGGTCTTTGAAATATGCTGTGAAGATCGATGTGATTCCCGTTAATCCGGCCAGCAAAATCGAGCGTCCAAGACAGGAACGGTTCATCGGCAGCTTCTATGATAAAAACGAAGTAAATCAGTTATTTGAAGTGGCCAGAGGAACGAAACTTGAGATTCCTATACTGCTTGGGGCTTTCTATGGGCTGAGAAGAAGCGAAGCGGTCGGTCTTAAATGGAGTGCCATTGATTTTAATAACAACACACTCATTGTCAGGCACACCGTTACATCCTTCAGCATTGATGGTAAAGAGATGATCTATGCATCGGATTCAACCAAGAACAAATCCAGTATGAGAACTTTGCCATTGGTGCCAGCTTTTAAGGAGAAACTTCTGGCTGCCAAAGCACAACAAGAAAGCAACCGCAAGCTTTGCGGTAGATCCTATAGCAAGGAATTTCTTGATTATATCTGTGTCAACGAGTTGGGAGTAAGGATTCGCCCAAACTATGTTACAACAGCGTTTCCCAAGCTGCTGGAGGAGCATGGTTTAAGAAAGATTCGCTTCCATGACCTTAGGCACAGCTGTGCCAGTCTTTTGCTGGCAAATAATTTGCCGATGAAGCAGATCCAGGATTGGTTAGGTCACAGTGATTTTGCAACCACCGCAAATATTTACGCTCATTTGGACTTCAACTCAAAACTGGTATCAGCACAAGCCATGGTTGATGGACTTAATTTCGTCATCGCACCGAAGCCAGAGATTCGTCAAGATGAAGTAATCGTAAACCATCACCAGTCAGAAGGAGAGAAAAAACAAGACGCTTCTGCACACACATAAAAAATAAGGCATTCCTCAGAGACTGAGGAATGCCAATGGTTTTCTGGCGGAAGCGGTGGGATTCGAACCCACGGAACCCAGAAGGTTCAACTGATTTCGAGTCAGTCCCGTTATGACCACTTCGATACGCTTCCGTATTTATCTTCAACATCGGTTCTCAGAAATCCCTCGGATAAAGGAGAGAACTGATGGAGAGAACTACACTATGAAATTTTGCGATTGGACTGGTTAAACCAAGTCAAATCAATGGTTTAGGCTTCTATGTTACCACATAAGTACGACGCTTTCGAGACTTTCACCTTCGACCTCTCGGACATCTCTCCATACAAATCCTAGTATAACCTCTTTAGCGGTATCTTGACAAGTATAAAGTGCAGTCGAGGGCATGCTGAGACTGCACTTTTTTTCTTATCTACCTGAAAAGCTCATCGATCTGCCGGAAATCCTGTTCTGTTATGCTCACCTTACCGGTCTTCTGATTGTCTCTGATCTGCTGAGCATTTTTCGCACCGGGAATTACAGCATCAATAAAGTCCGTGTTCAGATACCATGCGAGAACAAGCTGATAGACTGCACAGTCTTTTTCTCTGGCGATCCCCTTAAGCACATCGATCTTTCTCAGATTCTCCTCATATTTTGTGGAGAAGTTCGGATTCTTCTTTCTTCTTTCAGGAATCTCTGAATCCTTGTGATACTTCCCCGTTAAAAGACCCGAAGCAAGAGGGAAGTATGGAATGAAGGCGATATTGTTTTTTCTGAGATAAGGTATGAATTCCTTCTCCTTGTCTCTTGTAAGGAGATTGTACTCATCCTGTACCACATCGATATAACCATCCCTGTTCGCTTCCTTAATCTGTTCAATGGAAAAATTCGAAACACCGATCTCTTTGATGATTCCTTTTTCCCTTAGTCTCTGCAGGGCGCCTACAGCTTCATATTTCGGTGTCTTGTCATCCGGGAAGTGGATATAGTAAAGATCGATATAATCCGTCTGTAGCCTCTTAAGCGATTTGTAGACCTCTTCCACCAGAAAGTCGGGGTTATTGTCCACAACAATCTCGCCTTGAACAAGTTTATGGGCACCTTTAGTGGCAAGAAGAATCCTGTTTCTTGCGTTGCACTTCTTCAGCACATCGCCGATAACCTCTTCAGAGTGGCCCATTCCGTACATAAAGGCTGAATCAAAGAAATTGACCCCAAGATCCAGGGCAGTAAGGATCATATTATGAGATTCTTCTTCACTGATGGGATTGTAATTCGGATTGCCCACTGCATTAGTTCCAAGTCCAATAGGGTTAAGTCTGAAATCATCAAAAATATTGCTGCTCATATATTTACCACTCCTCATTATGTTTTTCCCGGTTTTTCTTAGAAACATTATACCCTTATAAATGTCCGGTGTCCAAAAGATGCTGCCACCTCAAAAAGAAAGACAAGCTTAAGGGCTTCCCCTCTCACTTGTCTTAAACGCTATTTGCTTAAGCTTACCGTTACTTTGACTTCATCGATATTCTGAAGCTCTTCCTGGCTTATCTCATACAGGACATGTCTTGTGGCGATATCCGAAGTACCGATCCCTGCTTCGGTTCGATTGATGAATGCTTCAGCAATATTGTCCTTGATGATCAGATTCTCTCCCAAAACGGAGTTGGAACCTGAACTCTCCACGAGGACCACAGCCACGAATCCCTGTTTGACAAAGAAGTCTTCATTCACTTTTTTCAGCTTATTCAGACTCATATCGTCAATGAAGAACGGATTTTCCAGAATTGCATAGTCATTATTGTACTCATTGAATTCTTCGAAAGTCCTGATGATTCTGTTTTCACTCACCATATCCAGCGAATCCGAGGTCCTGAAATTCATGATGTCGATCATCATGGAATTTTCAAAGGTCAAAGCGGTTTCAGCTGGTGCTGATTTTTCCATCATGGTATCATTGTCGTTTACAAGTTCTGCAGCACTACATGATGTGAGAAATAACATTGATAGCATTAGGATAATTATCTTCATGGCTCCACCTCCTCTTTTTATCATTTAACCATATCAGAAGCTCCAATAGATTGCGAAATAATAACAAATTTTTGTCAAAAGTATGTTTTTTCCGACAAGAAATGAGAACAGTATCCCCGAAAGGACATCGTTCTCATCACTTCTTCATTCTATCTAGATTCTGCTTTTAATTAGCTCCGCAATACTGTTTGCAGCATCGGTGATTTCTTCAAGATCTTCGCCTTCCAGCATGATTCTCACTAGAGGCTCTGTACCGGATGGTCTGATGAGCACACGTCCCTTACCTTCCAGCTTTTCTTCCACAGATTTTATGAGGCTCATGATCTCTTCATCTGTCTGATGAATATTCTTCATCTCATTTGGAATCTTCACGTTGACCAGAACCTGCGGAAGCTCCTTCATGATTTCAGAAAGCTCACTGAGTTTCTTTCCTCTAGCCTTTACGATTGATGCGAGCTGAATGGCTGTAACGATACCGTCACCTGTTGTATTGAAATCCTTGAAGATGACATGTCCGGACTGTTCACCACCGATGGTATAATCATTGTCCATGATGTTTTCAAGTACATATCTGTCGCCTACCGCAGTGGTCGCCACATTGATTCCAAGCTCTTTCGCCGCAAGCATGAGTCCGAGGTTACTCATTACAGTCACAACAATGGTGTCATCTTTCAGTCGGCCCTGTTCCTTGAGGTAAAGCCCTGCGATGAGGATGATGAAATCGCCGTTGACAAGATTCCCCTTCTCGTCCACAGCAAGGCATCTGTCTGAATCTCCATCAAATGCCAGTCCCAGGTCACATCCGTTTTCAACCACAAACTTCATCAGGTCTTCCGGATGGGTTGATCCGCAGTGTGCATTGATGTTGACTCCGTTTGGCTCGTTGTGTATGACAAACACTTCTGCACCAAGTCTTTCAAATGCCATAACAGCAGATTTATAGCTTGCTCCGTTGGCACAGTCCAGTGCCACTTTCATACCCTTAAGATCACCCTCAAGCGTCTTTACTGCAAAGTCCACGTAGTCGTCAGTGGCATTCTGCGAATGACTGACATGCCCGATATCTCCACCGGTAAGTACTGCTATACCTTTAAACTGATCCTCGATCAGCTTCTGGATATCATCTTCCAGAGCATCGCTCAGCTTGAAACCGTCTCTGTTGAAAAATTTGATGCCGTTGAACTCAACAGGATTGTGTGAGGCTGAGATCATGACGCCCGCATCCGCCTTGTATTCTCTTACAAGGTAAGCGACTGCAGGAGTAGGTACTACCCCAAGAATCACCGCTTCCGCTCCAACACTGAGGATTCCTGCGACCATTGCGCTTTCAAGAAGATCTCCTGATATTCTTGTATCCTTTGCCACTAAGATCTTTGGTTTGTGGGCTCCTTTAGTTAAAACCATTGCACCGGCTTTACCCAGCTGAAAAGCGAGTTCCGGTGTCAGCTCACTGTTTGCCACACCTCTGACTCCATCTGTTCCGAACATTCTACTCATATTTTACCATCCTTACTGTTTTTATCTCATACGATTTTTTCTTACATAACGTTACTATTATATTACACATGGAAGAATTATACCAACCTGTATCGGTGAAGTTTAGCTGATCTTATCTTTCCTTATCATCCTGTTCTCTGTCCCTGCCTTTTGAAGGCCTTTCCAGATTCTTTCCTACCATGTTGTCCATACCGCCTACACCCAAGGTCAGGCCATCGGTGATGATCTTGTCATAGACGACCTTTGTCGGCATGAGCCAGACTTCCCCTGTGCCTCTGAATACATTAAGAAGACCTTCACCGCTGAATCCAGATCCAATCAGGGTCTTTGTGGTCTTCTCCACCGTGAATGTGATTCCACCTGTTCTAAGTACCGAGAAGTTCCCGTCGATTTTAAGCACATCATCTGCCAGAGAGTATTTGAACACTTCTGTTTCCGGCACCGGAATCTCCAGAACGACAATTCCCGTACCTTTAAGTTTCGTCTGAAACAGACCTTCTGTACCAAACAAAGCAGAGCTTACCGTCTTCATCGATGTTATACCGATTTCGATGGAGTCCTCAGCTGCAAAAAACAGTGAATCATCAATAATGATTTCCTCATTCTCCAGCTGAAGCATGGCATAATGTCCGAAAGACGGTTCAAGAAGAAGTTCTCCAACCCCTTTAAAATGAGGTTTGATTACAGGTTCACCTGTAATTTTTGAGGATACGAACTTCTTGGAGAGACTGAAAAGACCACCTGTATTCGTAGAGACTTCAATCGGGCCTCTCATAAAGCTCAGCGCATTTGCTTCGGTGAACACACCACCTCCGCTAAGGACAATCCGAAGCTGTCTAAGTTTGATGTTCGCCTCACGCATATAGGAGAGCATAAATGCCGTTTTAACATCACTGCCTCCCTTGAGATCGTCATACTCCAGCACCTGAAAAGTTGATTCGTTTTTGAATTCACTGAGCTTGGTCAGGGTATTAGTCATGTTCACGTTGGTTTTCATAGAAAACACCACCTTAACTTTTATGTTTTATGAGATTTAAACACATTACCTTATTATACCATTTATGACCTAACCAGTGAACAGATTGATCATTAGCTATAATTGACATGTCTTGACTATATAAAATCACTGTATCACATCGATACAGTGTTTTTATGATCTTAAGTTTTAATCTATCTTTTTCTTCAGTGCTGAGAGCATTATTCCGCCATGGGGAACCGCAAGTGTTACACCAAAGAGCTGGATTCCATAGGAACCGCTATCAGGAAGAACAGATGAGCAGGCAGATCGTCCATGCTTTCATAATCGATGCCGGCATCACTCCTTCAAAAAACAATGATGCTTCGTTTACCGCATCACTTTTACCATGAGTTATTGCGATCCCATACCGATACCTGTGGAAACTCTGATTCACTATGAAGAACAGCTTCTTTAAATGCATCCCTGTCATTGATCTTTCCATCAGCATAAAGGATATTTATGTGCTCATCTATCGCTTCTTTCTTACTCTTGGTTTTAAATCGAAGGTGACTCTTTCTCTAGAAAACATTTCTTTTGTGGTCATTTTAATACCACCTCTATTTTTTCTCTTGCAGACATCAGATAACTATCCACCTCTTCTATCGTGCAGGCTCTTGTTCCCTCAGTCGTGACAGCAGCTATACCGGTTGCCTGAGCTAGGGCCAGTGTTTCAAAATCATCAAGCTTATGCATCTCTGCATGTACTAGTGCTGCGACCATTGAATCTCCTGCCCCTACTGTACTCTTTACCCTGACCTTGCTTCCGTGTCCTATGAGAACAGCGTTCTCCGTGACGAGAATACTTCCATTGTGACCTCTGGAAACCAGCACTTTCCTGATTCCTTTTGCCACAAGTTCTTTGGCTTCATGAATAATTTCCATTTCAGAAAGAATTTCTTTTCCCAGATATGATGCAAGTTCCTTCTCATTCGGTTTGATCAGGTAAGGTATTTCAGTAATCGCAAGCTTCAGGGCTTCTCCTTCAGCATCGACAATCACCATAGCACCTTTGTCCTTAGCTCTTCTTGTGAGTATTGCATAGATGTCTGGACGAATATTTGGCAGAATTCCACCTGAAAGAACCACTATATCTCCTTCCCTCACAGATTCTTCAAAAACCCTGAAAAACTCTTCCAGCTCATCACTGCTGATTTCGGGACCTGCTTCGTTGATATCCGTATTGGTTTTGTTTTTGATATCTACCAGCTTGATATTGGTTCTTGTCGTACCTTCCACTCTGACAAAGCGGTCATCAATCATTAGTCTTTTCAATTCCTGTCTAAAAAGATTCTCTGAACTTCGCCCAAGAAATCCAGTTGCAATAGAACTAGATCCGAAGGTATTCAGGACTTTTGAAACATTGATGCCCTTTCCTCCAATATCATTTCTTGAAGAAACTGCTCGGTTTACTTCACCGATCTCAATTCCATCTAACACCATCGTTTTATCCAGTGCAGGATTCAGCGTTACGGTAATGACCATTCAGACATCCCTCCCTATCTTATAATTTCAATCTCGTTCTTTTCCTCGATTGCTTTCATTTCATCATTTGATTCACCAGCGGTTATGATTCCTGTTACCTTGAGTACAGGAGAGATTACAGCAAAACTTATCTTACCGGATTTTGAAGCGTCTGAAACCACATAGACCTTATGGGACGATGAGATGATTGCCCTTTTTGTCATGGCTTCCACATGATTGGGGGTTGTGGCGCCATCTTTTAGAGTGATGCCGTTGGCATCTATAAAAGCAATATCCGCCCTGAAATTTTTGAGCATGTTTTCTGTCAGATAACCCACCATGGCTCTAGTATTCCCTATAAGTGCTCCACCGGTCATGATCAGCTCAATATTATCCACACCACTCAATCCTTCTGCTATATCCAGAGCGTTCATGATGACTGTGATTTTTTTGTTTCGGATTCTTTTGGCCATTTCAAGTGTGGTCGTACCTGTATCCAGAATAACGCTGTATCCGTCCTCCACCATCTCAGCTGCCCGTTCAACAACTTTCACACTTGAACTGTTCTCCATCATTTCAGCAATTTTTCTCTGTCTTTCTCCAGCAAACATAATCAATCCTAAATGAGCAAAAAAGTCCATTTCATGTTTAAATCATACCATTTTTCAGAAAATCTTACATAAAACAGGTAGAAATATCTCTATGATCATAAACCTTCATTTCGGTAATGCAAGGATTGATAACCCGTTCTCAGATATGATTCAGGAAAAGGAAAAGGACGCCTTATGGCGTCCCAGAAAAAATGACTGTCCACAGATGAGTGTTCCATGGAGCAATGGGGTATATATAGAAATCAGATATTCATGAAGAACTTTAAACACCAGGATCTTCATATTAATCCGAGAACTAACCTTTTAGAATTCTTCTTTGACCTCTACGGTTCCTCCTTCAAAGATCTCCAGTGTGTCGCTGTACTCCACCTTTCCGATCTTTGAACCTTCACCGATTCGAACAATCTTTCCGCGTACAACCTCTGCAGTTGTATGTTCAAGGAAGATATCATCTCCCTCAATCAGATCCACTTTCAGCTGGCCACCACGGTTTCTGGAAATCAGTCCGGATAAAATCCCCTGGAAGGAGTCTCTGCTGACCTTAACTTCAAGCTGCTCGCAGAATATTTCCTTAACCCTTGAATCACCTGCCAGATTGAACCTGCCGTGTCCGATGTTCATCGCACCATCCACATGGAACTCTCCATTTAATGTAAGCTCTTCGGCATTGATTTCAGATGCTTTGTCGATTTCACCGTTCACGGTCATCTTTTCCGCATCAACAACACCTGCTGATAGCGAACCAAAAATCCTGATCTCCGTACCTGTGAGTTTATCCTGAAATTCTGCATCACCGTAGATGCTGGCATCATCCGCTTTAACCGCTTTCTTGAACTTTGCATCCCCGAAGACGGATATTTTGACGACCTCGATTTCCTCTTTTGCTTTAAGATCACCTGCCGCCTTGATGAAGTTCGCTCTTATTTTTCCATTGATCTTAAGATCGCCGGCACTGATGATATCTCCATACTCACCGCTCTCCAGTTTGATATCGCCCATACTTTTGATGTCCCTTGGTTCCATACTCTCATCCTCCATGTGGCCATTTTTCTTTCTATGACCAGTATTCCGATCCGTAATTTCCTGAACTAGATTCTTCTTTTCTGGAGCAGCCAGCTAAGAAGCGGATTGCCGTTCTTCTTTTCCGGCTCACCTTCCACTTTTTTCCCTTTGTCCATTTCTTCCAGTGCTTTCATGACCTTCCAGCCGGTATCAAGTTTCGCAGGATCATGCTGGATTCCCTGGTCGTCTATAAGCATTGCTTCATATTCTGATTTTCTCATGACTCTTCTCCTTATAAGGCTGCCGGTGATCACTCGTTTCATGGTGTTTTCCGGCAGCCTTTCACAAAAAGGTTCAAAGACTGGTCCAGATTACCATCTTGACCTGATGATCCATTCTCTCATGGCTTCCTGCTGTACTCTATACATATTGTCTGTCTGGTAATCTATAGAACTGTCTCTACCGTTTAAAAGATTTTTCATCTTCCATGAAATCCCTTCGGTTTTGTCCGGTGCAAGGATTTCGCCTTCGTGGGTAATATAATGCATATCATATTTTTTCATTTTATTTTCTCCTTATCTTTCAATTTTATTCTCCACTCTTGAGTCAGAATGGATTTCCAGAAGCTCCGCATATTCTACGGTTCCGATTCTGCATCCAGGACCGATGGTGATCTTTTCACCTCTGACCATTTCACAGGTGGTATTCTCAAGATAGATTTCATCTCCTTCTACAAGGTTCACCTTGAGACTTCCTTTGCCTTTTCCAAGCAGGCTCTTAATGATTCCACCTGTAACACCGTTTCCTTCTCTGACACTGATATACGCGCCTACAAGTTCATTGAGCTCAGACCTTGCTGCAAGCTCCAGTTCACATTTTTCGCAGTTGACCACGCCTCTTGAGTTTATTCCGCCTGTGAGTCTGAATTCTTCACATTCCATATCTCCGTCAACTGTGATTTCTCCTGAAAGTTTGAGCATATTGCTTTTGATGTCTCCACCGACCTTAATGCCTCCAGCAAGAGTGATCTCTTTTCCGGTCAGTGTTCCGGTTATGGAAGAGCCTCCTGAGATTCTGATTTCATCAGATTTCACGTTTCCATTGATCTTGCAGGCTCCAGACACTTTACAGCTTTCCGCTTCTACATTTCCGTCTATTGTTATTGCACCCGAGAGGTTCATCGTTTCGCACAGGATATCCGATGTGATTTTGCTTGCTCCTGACACTTTAACATCTCTATATTCTCCACCGGTTGCCACTGTGGCACCTGACAGTCTCAGATCTCTTTTCTCCATGATAATCTCCTCCATTTATATGAGTTTCATTTTCAGTTTTTCAACAGCGCTTCTGATGCTGTAGTTGTTCACGATAGGCATCTGATCGGAGAAGAAAATCTCGTCGTTTTTATGAAGAAGAGATATGCTTACACCGAACTTGCGATAGACGCTTAAACTTGGGTCCTTGTCTTTAATGGATTCATAATTGTCGCTGAGCATCCTGAGAATCCTCGACATATCCTCTATGCTTAGCTGTCCCTGATTCAGAAGGTCTTCAGAAATATACATATAGAGGATGTCCTGGAAATTGTACTCCTCTTTTCCCTTGAAGATCTCTTCGTAGAGACTGACAATCTCTTTACTTAGAATCTGATGATTCAGAAGATCTTCTTTCCTTCTGACCATTTCCTCAGGAATATCTGATGAGAATTTGTCAGCCAGGTCATCCAGAGAAGCACCATCTTTCATATTTAAAATCTGTTCGATCCTCTCCAGAATTTTTTCTCTTGGAAAAAATGTTTCATGACCTGTATATGTCGATTTCTTCATGAACCAATCTTCTGGAATCAGTTTCTTTCTTTTCCATCTGTACAGTTGTCCATACGATATGTTGGTTTCTATGAGCAAATCTTTCTTGGAGATTAAATCTTCCATACTTCTCACCTCTTGAATATAATGTAACATAACATTGTTACGTTGTAAATGTTTTAATCGCATATTTTCTTTGAAACAGTATTTTATTATGGATATCAGTGTTTATTGCACTAATAAACTCAATATTGATGATATTAATCAGAAAAACGACTCCAGTATTTATAGTTTATCAGCGAAACAACCCTACCCTTGGAAGTTATGTTTGTTTCATATGTATGCTTGAGCGTAACAAACCTGAACTTATTATTGCTGTAGTATAGATTTTATGTGAGATGTGATTATCTGTAAAATTACTGGTGAATACTCATTCCCACCAGTTTATAGTAAAATTGAAGTAGAAACCCAGTGAAAGGAAGACTGTAATGAAAGAGAGAGATCATAAAAATGAAAAGAATTCAATGGATGGATCCTATGTAGGTGTAGGTATCGCAATCGGAGTCGCCTTGGGCGTCGCATTTAAAAATATCCCCATCGGAATTACCTTAGGCGTTGCCGTCGGCGCAGCCATGGACGGTTCAAGAAATAGAGGCAGTCGTAAAAAGAAATAGAACGCACCGTAAAGGATTTATGTCAATATTTCTTTAAGATTTCGTCAAAAAGACCCTTTGAGAATTAAAATCCTCAAAGGGTCCTGATTTTTTATGTGATTATGCCATAACTGGTGTGTTTGCGTATTCTACACCCTTATCGATGGCAGCCTTGTTCATTTCGAAGAATGCTTCCTTACCATGTCCCCTTAAGGATTCAAGAAGTGCGTCAACGGAAATGACTCCAGTCTTTGCAACCAGTGCACCAAGAAGTACCATGTTGGCAATCTTGACTGATCCGATTGAAGCTGCGATATCCTGTGCAGGGATTCTGATAACGGTAACGTCATCTCTTTCCACATCTCTTGTGACGAGGTTTGAATCGATAATGATCAGTCCGCCAGGCTTTACTGTAGGTTCAAACTTATCCAGTGAAGGTCTGTTCATGACAAGGATCGTATCTGGAGCGGTGATGATTGGTGCTCCGATTTCTTCATCTGAAAGGATAACTGAACAGTTTGCTGTTCCTCCTCTCATTTCCGGGCCATAGCTTGGGCACCAGGATACATTCATCCCAACATCCATTCCACCAAAAGCGAGGAATTTACCCATAGACAGTATACCCTGTCCGCCGAATCCTGCAAAAATAACTTCCTGTGTCATTATTTCGCCTCCTCCTTGCTTAGGTCCTTCTTCACACCCAGTGGATAGTAAGGAATCATATTTTCTCTTAACCAGTTCAGAGATTCTTCAGTGTTCAGTCCCCAGTTGGTCGGACATATGGATAATACTTCTACAAGATTGTATCCCTTACCGTCAATTGCGTTCTGGAAGGCTTTCTTGATTGCTTTCTTGGTCTTTGCAACACCGGCAACCTTATCTACTGATACTCTTTCGATGTAGTATGAACCGTCTAGCTGAGCAACCATTTCGGAGAATCTTATTGGATACCCCTGTGTAGCGACATCTCTGCCATATGGCGATGTTTCAGTCTTCTGTCCAGGAAGTGTTGTAGGCGCCATCTGTCCGCCTGTCATTCCATAGATACAGTTGTTTACGAAAATCGTTACGATCTTCTCTCCTCTTGCTGCTACGTGAACCGCTTCTGCTGTTCCTATCGCTGCAAGGTCTCCATCTCCCTGATAAGTAAATACGATCTTATCCGGATTTGCTCTCTTTATTCCTGTAGCAACTGCCGGTGCTCTACCATGAGCCGCTTCAAACATATCGCATGCAAAATAGTCATAAGCAAGAACGGAACATCCGACAGGTGCAACACCGATTGTCTTATCCACGATATCAAGCTCTTCCATAACCTCACCTATGAGCCTATGAATTACACCATGTGTGCATCCTGGGCAATAGTGGGTTGGAACATCTAAAAGGCCGCTGGTAGGCTTAAATAGAATTTCTCTATTATTTTCCATTATTTATTCCCCCCTACGATTTCCATTACTTTATTCAGTATGTCTTCAGGTGCAGGAATCATACCACCTGATCTTCCGTAGAAGTGTACAGGTTTTCTTCCTTCAACTGAAAGTCTTACATCTTCAACCATCTGGCCCATGCTCATTTCTACTGCAAGATAACCGAACTTGGTATTTCCGATGGTCGCATCAAATGCAGCTGCTGGGTATGGCCAAAGAGTGATCGGTCTGATCAGGCCAAGATTAATCCCCTGTGCCTTAGCAAGCTTTATGACGTTTTTGCAGATTCTTGCGGTTGTACCGTAAGCGACAAGGATAAGATCCGCATCGTCTGTATTCATAAGCTCATACTTGGTCTCATTCTCCGTAATGGCATCGAACTTCTTCTGAAGATGGATGTTATGTTCTTCAAGAGCTTCACTCTTAAGGAACAGAGAATTGATGACATTATGATGTACTCTTCCGTTTCTTCCGTTTGCTGCCCATGTCTTCTCTGGAAGCTGTCTTGTTGATGTGGATTCCTTGAATTCAACAGGCTCCATCATCTGTCCCAGCATACCGTCACCCATGATCATAACAGGGGTTCTGTACTGGTCCGCTACATCAAAGGCTTCCTGAATAAGGTCAACCATTTCCTGAATGGATGAAGGTGCGAATACCGGCATATGGAAGTCACCATGTGCTCCACCCTTTGTTGCCTGGAAATAGTCTGACTGTGCAGGCTGAATTCCGCCAAGTCCTGGGCCGCCTCTTACGATATTGATGATTACGCATGGAAGCTCAGCTCCAGCGATATAGGAAATACCTTCAGCTTTAAGGCTGATTCCTGGTGATGATGAACTGGTCATACATCTTGTTCCTGTACCTGCAGCGCCATAGATCATATGGATTGCCGCGATTTCGCTTTCCGCCTGAAGGAACACTCTTCCCATTGTAGGCATCTTCTTTGCCATATATGCTGAAATTTCTGTCTGTGGTGTGATCGGATATCCGAAGAAACATTTGCAGCCTGCTTTTAAAGCCGCTTCTCCGATTGCTTCATTACCCTTCATGAGTACTTTCTGGCTCATAACTTCTACCCCCTATTTATACACTGTGATGACAAGATCTGGACACATTCTTCCACAGGATGTACATCCTATGCATTTCTCCATGAGTTCTGCTGGGATACCAGCGGGTCTGTAACCCTTCTCATTGAGGTGGTCTGTGAAGCCGATGATCTTCACAGGACAAGCAATCACACACTGTCCACAACTTTTGCATCGTTCTTCTCTAAATACAACTTTTGGCATACGATTTCCCCCTTTAATTTAGCTCCATGGCGTTTTCATGAAAATATCTATGGGCAGTAACTCCCCATGTAACTGGCTTTTAAGCGTTTCCGATTCCGCCAGATCACGTCTGACGACCGTATAAAGATGAGGTATGCCAAGCTCCTTAGACAGAGTATGGACCATTTCATCTCCCTTGATGATCTCTTCCACAGTGGTCTCGTAGGAGAGATTGGTGTTTGAAACAAGATGAGTCACCTTCAGTCTTGAGGTTCTTTCGATACTTGTGATGTATTCTCTGATCCCCTTTTCATCCGGTGTAAGCGGTCTTTGCGTATTGATGACAAAGAGCATGTTATATTCTGATTTTTTCAGATCGGCATTATACTGACCGAGCACTGTAGCCCCCATATCATCTCCACCGATATCCATGACGAAGTGTGTATCTTTTCGGACAAAAATACCTGAAACTTCTCCTGGCACAACCATAAGTTCTGCGTTGGACCACTCCGGATTGGCTGCAATGACATCGATGCCTTCCTTAGCTAAAACATCCTTAAAATCTCTTATACAGAAAAAAGGATTGACGATGTCGATATCGACAAGTGCCACCTTTTTTCCTTCGTTATTCATTTTTTTAGCAAGATTCATCGAAATCTCCGATTTGCCGCTGCCAAAATGCCCTGTAACAATCGTGATTCTTTCCAAGTGGCATACCTCCATTTATTCTGTAATCTTATTCTATTACAAAAACAGAGCATAATCTAATTTCCAGTTTCATCACAAAATCAGGAAATGGTTTGAAGTTTAATGGTTACAGAGGTCAGCGGACCAATTTTTCACAACAGAAACCGCAATCTGTTATCAAAATATCTGTATACCTTTACAAATCACGATTTTTAACTTTTATAAGATTTTTTCACTCTTAATTATTAATTTGATAATTTTATGTCAGTCTTTCTCATTTTCACTAATTATTCGTAAACGATCGCTTCCTCTTCACCGGACAGCACTCTGTTGGTCGCCTCAGCAAGCGCAAGAAGCTCATCCTCACCCGGATAAACGACAACCTCAGTGATATATTCCACTCTTTCCCTGATCATTCTGACCATAAGCTTCGAGTAGGCAATTCCCCCTGTGAGAATAATCGCATCGACTTTACCCATGAGCACCGATGCAGCAGACCCGATCTCTTTTGCTACCTGATAGGCCATTGCAGAGTAGATGAGCTTCGCATATTCATCTCCTGCTTCCGCTTTGTTTTCCACTTCTCTTGCATCATTGGTATCAAGGTAAGATACAAATCCGCCTTTTCCTGTGATCATTTTCAGTACTTCACCCTTATCGTGCTTTCCTGAGAAACAGAGATCCACAAGATCAGCTACGGGAAGACTGCCTGCTCTTTCCGGCGAGAATGGACCATCACCATTCAGTGCGTTGTTCACGTCGATGACTTTACCCTTTTCATGAGCCCCTACACTGATTCCGCCGCCAAGATGAACTACGATGAGGTTGAGGTCATTGTAGCTGACATTCTTTTCCTTGGCGTATCTCTTTGCAACAGCCTTCTGATTCAGTGCATGGAAAATACTGACCTTTTCAAATGCTTTGTGTCCTGTGATTCTTGCCAGGTCAGACAGTTCATCCACTACAACAGGATCCGCGATAAAAGCTTCCTTTCCGAAGTCTTTTGCAAGTCCGTCAGCGATCATGGCACCAAGATTTGAGGCATGCTCTCCCTTGACACCCTTTTTAAGATCGGCAAGCATTGCTTCATTGACTCTGTAGGTTCCACTTCTGATCGGCTTTAAAAGTCCGCCTCTTCCTACGAAAGCATCAAAGGATTCCAAATTCTCGTTGTTGTCCACAAGAATTTTTATGATCTCTTCTTTTCTCCATGAATACTGATCAATGACGCTTTTAAACCCGTTGATCACTGAGGCCTCATGTCTGAGTGTGAATGACTTCACTTCATTGTTGTCTTCGAAGATACCGATTTTGGTCGATGTTGATCCTGGATTGATGATGAGTAATTTATTCATTTGTTCCCCCGTTTTTTTAATTTTATTTCCTTTTACCCTTAACTGATTTACCTGTTACATCCTTGAAGCATTTAGAACGGCCATGGCTATGGAGTTCACTTTGCTTTCAAATGTGTCCGCTCTTGAGGTGACAACGACAGGCGCTTTCGCACCAAGAAGGACACCGCCTGACTTGCTTTCCGTTGTATAGGTCAGCGCTTTATACAGAACGTTTCCGGATTCGATATTCGGCATAAGAAGGATATCGGCATGACCTGCAACCGGACTCTTGATGCCCTTATGTTCGGCAGCTTCGACGCTCAGCGCATTGTCCAGCGCAAGTGGTCCGTCCACTATGCAGCCCTTGATCTGTCCTCTATCGTTCATCTTTGAAAGCATTGCCGCATCGATTGTCGCCTGCATCGCTTCATTAACGACCTCAACGGCACATACTACAGCAACCTTTGGTGTTTCGATACCAAGACTCCTTACGAATCCCACAGCATTGGTCATGATACCCATTTTCTCCTTAAGACCAGGATAGGTGTTCATTGCCGCATCTGTCACAAAAAGCATTCTGTCATATCCCGGTACTTCAAAAGCAGCCAGGTGGCTGATGAGATTTCCTGTGGCAAGACCGGTTTCCTTATCCAGTACTGCTCTTAAAAGGGACTTTGTATCCACAAGGCCTTTCATCAGAATATCGCAGGTACCTTCACGAACCAGATTCGCTGCAATCTTTGCCGCTTTCGCTGGATTCTTCTCATCGGTGATGGTAAACTCTCCCTCGATCTTCAGCTCCGAAAGAAGCTTCTCGATCTTCTCCTTGTCTCCGACAAGGTGTGCATCGCAAAGTCTAAGTTCCCTTGCTTTTGCTACTGCCTGAAGCACCGGCTCATCTTCTGCCGCGGCAACCGCAATGACACGCATACGGTCATTGCCTTTCACTTTTTCATAGATTTCATCAAAACTTTTCACTCAGTATTTCCTCCCCATAGCGCAATGGCTCTTCTTCATGATTCAGTACTCTTCTTGCGCCTTCATATAGAGACTTCATTTCAAGTTCCCCTGGAATGACTTCCACCGGTGCAATAAACTCAACATATTCCTTGATCATTCCGGTCATCATGCTCGAATAGGCAAGACCACCTGTAAGGATGATCGCCTTCACATCGCCCTTGAGCACGGCAGCACTCGCTCCGATTTCTTTTGCAATCTGATAGGCCATAGCCTGATAGACTTTCGCTGCATACTCATCACCGTCATGAATCATTCTTTCCACTTCTCTGGCATCGCTGGTTCCAAGATGTGAGGCAAGACCTGAACCTCTCTGGAATTTTCTAAGCAGACCCTTCATATCGAATTCACCGCTGAAAGCATACTTCACAACAATACCCAGAGGCAGCGTGCCGACACGTTCAGGACTGAAAGGTCCGCCATGGTTTGCATTGTTGACATCCACAAGCTTTCCTTTTCTCAGCGGTCCGATGGAGAAACCTCCACCAAGATGCGCCACGATAAAATTATCCTCATAAAAGCAGTAACCTTTCAGTCTGCAGACTCGTCTTGTTACGCCCTTAATGTTCAGATAGTGAGCAAGAGATCCTCTCTCTTCTCCTCTGATACCGGTAAATCTTGCCAGATCATCCATCTCATCACAGGAGACAGGATCCACAATATAGGCATTGACACCAGCTTCATCAGCGATCTCTTTGGCAAGGATCGGTCCCAGATTTGAAGCATGTTCTCCTTGTACAGCCATCTCCAGATCACTGATCATCTCTCTGTCCACAAGGTAAGTTCCACCTCTGATCGGTTTAAGAAGTCCACCTCGTCCGACAACTGCAGCCAGATCTTCCTTGTTTATTCCTTTTTCACGTAAACTTCGGACGATGGCCTCTCTTCTGATCTTTGCCTGATCGATAATATGATCAAACTTCTTCAGTTCTTCCGCGTTATGGTCTACGACTTCAGTATGGATCTCAACGGATTCCGTGCTGTAGATGGCGATCTTTGTAGAAGTCGATCCCGGATTGATAACAAGCACATATTTCATGACTTCACCCCCAAACTATTTCCATTTAATCATAACAGAAATCCTTTACACTTGAAAACACCTAAAACTCTCTTATTTTAAGGGCATATGGTATAAAATCCCAAAAAAAATAGGACTATCGTTATATGATTCTCAATTTTTGTCAATTTCCCCGTTAATTTGAGTTTAATGAACAAAAACCATCGAATTACGATAGTGCCTATATGTCTTGTTCTCTTGACTTTTAAAGGCCGCCAGGCTGGTATTTCCCGATCACCGCTTCAGCGATCTTAAGTCCGTCCACAGCACTGGATATGATTCCTCCCGCATATCCCGCTCCCTCTCCTGCAGGATAGACTCCTTTGATGTTCACGCTTTCCAGATTTTCTCCTCTTACGATGCGAAGCGGAGAAGAAGTTCTTGTCTCAACCCCCGTCATCACCGCTCCATGGTGGGCAAAGCCTTTGATCTTTCTGTCAAATTCTGTGAACCCCTTCTTTAAACCTTCTGTGATAAACCTTGGGAACAGATCGGCCAGATTACCTGCCTGTACCCCCGGTAGATAACTTGGAATCACTTCATCGAAAGAGGTGGTGATTCTTCCTGATAGGAAATCTTCAACCTTCTGCACTGGGGCATGATAGGAAGACCCGCCCATAAGGAACGCTTTTCTCTCCAGCTCTCTTTGGAATTCTATTCCAGAAAGAGGATGAGGACCATAGTCCTCGGGACTGACCGCAACGACTACAGCTGAGTTTGCATTGACGCCATCACGGGCATGATAGCTCATGCCGTTTACAGCCAGCATGCCTTCTTCGCTTGCCGCAGGCACTACGATTCCTCCCGGACACATGCAGAAGCTGTACACCCCCCGAAGGTCAGGTGCCTTGGCTGTCAGTGTATACTCTGCAGGCTTCAGCCTTGGATGCTTATGCGCACTTCCATACTGGCTCTCATTGATTCTCCACTGAAGATTTTCCACCCGGACGCCCACTGCCATGGATTTGGCGATCATGGTAAATCCTCTGTCAAAGAGCATTTCATAGGTATCTCTTGCACTGTGACCCAGAGCAAGAATGAGCACTTCGCAGGGAATCTCCTCCTTATTGACGGTTACCGATACGACTTTTCCGTTTAGGATTCTGATATCCTCCAGCCTTGACTTGAAAAGCACTTCTCCCCCCAATGCGATGATTTTCTTTCTCATGTTCATCACCACATTCTTCAGGAGGTCCGTACCCACATGGGGTTTTGCAAGGGTTGCTATCTCTTCAGGCGCCCCCGCTTCTATGAGTTTGTCCACCACTTCTCTTACCCTTCCATCCTTGATTCTTGTGGTCAGTTTTCCGTCCGAGTATGCCCCTGCTCCCCCTTCACCGAACTGGATATTGGAGGAAGAATCAAGTACTCCCTTCTCCATAAAGACATCCACTTTCCTGTCTCTTTCCGGAATAGCATCTCCCCGTTCTATAACGAGAGGTCTGTATCCTTCTTCAGCAAGTTTAAGTGCCGCATAAAGCCCAGAGGGTCCAAACCCGACAATGACCGGCCTCTTTTCCAGTTTTCTGTCTCCTCTTCTCAGTGCCATCGGTTTCTGTTCTTCATAAATCGAGACATTTCTGTCATGAATCTTTCTTAGAACTTTCTCTTCATCTGCAGTTCTGACGAGAATCGTGTAGACAAACTTAAGCGGTTCTTTTCGTGCATCCACAGATTCTTTCTGTATTCTGAGCTCCTCAATCGCTTCCGGGGCGATCTTGAGTTTTGCCGCGGTTTTGTTCAGGAGTTCTTCTTTATCTTCATCGAGATGAATCTCGATATTGCTTATTTTAATCATTTTATTCTTCACTCCAAAAATGGAAGCCCGAAGGCTTCCACTATATTTTATGGTGCATTGCCATTGGTAGGCGTTTCTTCATCAGGATTCTGATTCTGTCCAGTCCCGTTTCCCGGTGTTTCAGCTGCGTTTCTTATATTCACCGAAATCACGTTCGGTGTATAGGATACCTGCAGGATGCCTACAGGAAGAACGATATTCGGACTCAGCTCATACTCGCCCACATCAAGCCCGGATAGATCAAGATCAGCAGTTATGCTCTCTTCAGTGACTTCTTCCAGCGCACTTTGCGCTCCGCTCACGATGATGTTTATGGAATTGGAACTGAGTTCTGCCATAAGACCATCCTTCAGGCCGATTGTGGTAAGTTTCTTCGATATGGTCTTTGTTTCATAGGCTTCAAGTTCCACACTGACCGTTGCCGTTGTTCCTCCGTTCACAGAGATGACACCTTGAGGAATCACAAGATTCATGATGACATCCGTAGATTCCTTTATTTTTGAAAGATCGACTTCTTCAGTAAGTATCTCACTTACCTGATCAAGAAGACTTTCAGGGCCCGCAATGAGCAGCTCTGCCGGCGCAACTGAGGTGCCGATAAGTTCATACCCCTCTGAAATTTCTCCTCCCGTATCCACAACGATCGGAACGGATTTGGTTTCAAAAACTTCAGCAGTGATTTCTACATACAGTGGTGTGACAACCACATGGTCCACCTGATTTTGATTCTCGTCGATGGCGACAAGAGAAATGATTTCCTTGAAATTCTGATTGAGTCCCTCTTTTTTGCCTCTTGCTGCAAGTGCAGTGACACGATTGACATACTGGGCAGGTCCTTTAACAATAGCTCTCCCAGGATTGAAGGAAACGCCCGATACGAAAAATCCATCTTCGGGAATCGTCTCATACTGTGAGACGATGTTCACTTCCCTCTCCAGATAATCATCGAGATAAATAACCGCTTTCACATTGCTGCTTGGGGTAATATCCAGATCAGACGGATAGGATGTGATTTCAATGGGAATCTCATTTGGTCCTGCCTTCAGGGCCAGATCATCAAGATCCGCAATCACTCTGAAGTTGCTGGCCACACTTCTGTACACTTCTGATGCGGGGCCTGTCACCTGCAAGGTGACCATGATGTCCTGATTGGGCAGCAGTGCCAGATTCTGTTCTTCTATATTCTCAAGGTTTTCCAGTCTTACGGGAACATTATAGACTTTCATGGTCTTAATGGGATTCTCCACATTGATGATATAGATCCAAAGACTGAAAGAAAGAATCAGGCTTGCGATTTTCAGGAAGAGGTCCGATCCTTTTTGCTTAGCCACTGATCCATCCTCTCCTTCCATGTTTGTTTTCGTTCGATCTTAGTGGTCAGAATCTTCACGAGAATCTTCTGCAGTCTGTCCTTGTCGTAATTTCTGACAAGCTTGCCGTTGAGTGCCAGCGAGATGGTCCCTGTCTCTTCAGAAACAATCAGAATGAGAGAATCAGATACCTCGCTCAGCCCAAGAGCAGCTCTGTGCCTTGTACCCAGTTTCTTGCTGATGTCTTTGTTTGCAGTAAGCGGCAGAACACAGCCCGAGGAAAGTATACGGTCTCCTCTTATGATGGTCGCACCATCATGTAGAGGCGTATTGGGTACAAATATGTTTTCGAGAAGCGATGTAGAAACGAGCGCATCAATCTTTGTGCCAGTTTCGCTGATGTCGCCGAGTCCTGTATCCTGCTCGATGACGATGAGCGCACCGGTCTTCGAATGACTGAGGTTATCCATAGCGACGACGATGTCATTCACAACCCTTGTCAGGATATCTGTATCCCGAAGCACTCTCCGGTCACTGAAAGCTGAACGGCCGATGTGTTCAAGCATTCTTCTGATTTCCGGCTGAAATATGATGACCAGCGTCAGCACTCCGATGGTAATGGTTTTTGAAATGATCGTATAGACCATGGTGAGATTGAAAATATAGCTGATGGGGATGAGAAGCAGTATAAATATGATTCCTCTTAGGAGAAGCTCCGCTCTTGTTTCGATGATCAGCTTATAAGTCCTGTAAAGCAGAAAGGCGACAATGAGAATATCAATAATGGCCGAAATACTGATGTTTCGAACGGTATTTAGTATCGTATTGAGCGTTTCCAAGTTACACCTCCCCAAATTTTATCTCGTTTTTTAGTCAATATACCTAAATTATACAATATAACCTGCTTCAGTTGTGCACAATTTTCGTATTTTCCGATATTCTTCATGAATTCTACAGGCTTTCGTTAAGATTGCTTAACGTATCGGGAAAAACATCCTCATTCTCGTAAGATTCACTATGTGAAAAAACACCTGGGAAAGAATCAGAGATTCTTCCTCAGGTGTTAAAGGATTACTTGTTCTTTTCGATGAACATTCTCAGTTCTTCTTTAGGTCTGAATCCGACAAGCTGTCCAACAACTGTTCCGCTTTTGATTGCAAGTAGTGTCGGAATGCTGGCAACGCGGTACTTTGCTGCGAGCTGAGGATTTTCATCCACATTTATCTTAACAAATTCCACATCTTCTATTTCGTTATTCAGCTCTTCAAATAGTGGCGCAAGCATTTTGCAGGGTCCACACCATGGTGCCCAGAAATCCACAAGAACCAATCTATCATTTTCCAGTACATCTTTTTCAAAACTTTCTTTATTGACTTCTTTAATCATTTTCTCTTATCCTCCTCAAAAACATTATACTATTCATTATACACATTCCGGTCCTCTTTTGTAGGGGAGATAAAAAAATTCACCTGAAAAATACAGCCGTCCCGATCTTTGAAAAACGATTACAATTGATGGTATGAAGCCTCTTGAGGTTCGTCTATTTATTGAAGTGAGGCAATTCTAAGCTTCAATTTAAGCATCAGCTTTAAGACTCTTACTGAGTTTTTCTTCCGGAAAAGACTCTCTGATGTAATGAAAATAGAGCAAATTAAAGGGACTCAAAATTGAATCCCCTCGATCCTGCCCATGTTATGAATCATATTATTTTCTGACTGTTTTCAGCTTCTTTCTCATTTTCACTCAGGGTTTCTTTCAGCTGTTTTATTTCATCAAGAACAATCACAGTACAAATCACAATTAACCCAGCTAATAGGACAATGCCTCCATATATGGGATACAGATAGGATTCTGCCACTCCACCACCAACTATGGAAGTGAAAAACATTGCGAATAATCCCCCACCTGCTGTCATGGCCAGCAAGAAAAATATCACTACTCCAATAACTGCTTTCATCTTTTTCCTCCTTTCACGATCATAACTTTTTACGGAAGATAATCATAATGACAAGACATAACCGAAAGAATATTTCAGGTAACAATATACATATATCATACAGTAAATGCTGCGAAAAGTATTATATTTTCAATATTGATTTCATACAGAAATTTAATAAAAGAAACCGGCTTTCACCGGTTTCTGTCATGACTTTCTATTCACTTATTCCTGTTCAAGTATGATCTGCTTCGCTCTTAAAACTGAGGAAGCGGACATGGAGAATTCATCCAGACCATATTCAATCAGTGTCGGAATGGCTGTTTCATCACCTGCCATCTCTCCGCACATGCCACACCATTTGCCCTGTGAATGAGCTCCGTCAATGGTCATCTTGATCAGACGAAGTACTGCAGGATGCATAGGATCGTAGAGGTAAGATACCTTCTCACTCATTCTGTCAGCAGCTAAAGTGTACTGGATGAGATCATTGGTTCCGATGGAGAAGAAATCAACATGCTTTGCCAGTTCGTCTGCCATAACTGCAGCGGACGGGATTTCCACCATGATGCCCCATTCGATACTGTCGCTTACTTCTTTTCCTTCATTTTTCAGCTCTACTGTACATTCGTCCACCAGCTTCTTTGACTTTGTAAATTCATCAAGAGAAGAAACCATCGGGAACATGACCTTAAGATTACCGAATACAGAAGCTCTCAGGAGTGCTCTCAGCTGAACCTTGAAAAGGTCGGTGCGGTCCAGACAAAGTCTGATGGCACGATATCCAAGGAACGGATTCATCTCGTTTGGCATAGCGAGGTAGGGAAGCTGCTTGTCTCCGCCGATATCCAGCGTTCTGATGACCACAGGTTTTCCTTCCATGCGCTCAAGTACATACTTATAGCTTTCAAACTGTTCTTCCTCTGTCGGCATTTCATCTCTGTCCATATAAAGGAACTCAGTTCTGAAAAGACCGATTCCATCAGCTCCGTTTTCCAGCACCTTATGCACATCTTCAGGCTTACCGATGTTGCCCGCAACTTCAATTCTCTTTCCCGATTTTGTTGCCGCTTTGACGTCGATGAGTTTTTTCAGTTCTTCTTTCTCCTGATTGTAGGCTTCCTGAAGTGCCACATACTTTGTTACTGTATCGTGATCAGGATCGATGATGACTGTTCCTTCGATTCCATCAACAATAAGAATATCTCCGTTCTTCACCACTTCCGTGATGTCGTTCAGGCCGACAACGGCTGGAATTTCCAGTGTTCTTGCCATGATGGCGCTATGGGAAGTTCTTCCGCCGATGTTGGTCAGGAATGCGATGACCTTATTTCTGTCCAGCTGTGCTGTGTCAGAAGGTGTCAGGTCATTTGCGATGACGATGGTATTGGTGTCTTCAATATTGAAACTGTCTTCTATACCTGCCAGGTTGTTCATCAGACGTTTGGAAACGTCCTTGATGTCGGCAGCTCTTTCTCTCATATATTCATCTTCCATGGCTTCAAAGATCGCAACGAAACTTCTGGATACATCGTCTGTCGCTTTCAATGCATTTTTCCTGCCATTTTCAATTTCCGCTTCGATGGCTCCTATGAATTCCGGATCATCAAAGAACATCATATGGGCATCAAAAACCATGGCCTTTTCTTCACCCATGGAATCTAAAGCCTTCTTTCTGATTTTCTCAAGCTGCACTTTCGAAACATCTGCCGCTTTTTTCAGTCGATCTTTCTCAACAAGCACATCTTCTACTGGCTCGTCTGTGATCTTCAGTTCTTCATGTTTCTTGATGTAGGCTTGTCCGATGGCATATCCTCGTGACGCTGGTATTCCAATTTTCATTTTAACCCTCCAAAAAAATTACTTTATTGTTTTCTGGCTTACAAACTGATGGGAATCATAATTTATATATTTTCCAGGTATTCACGGACCTCTTCAATCATATAGTCGACAAGATCCTGTGTTTTATGGGTTTTATTTCTGCTGCATTCTTTAGCAGGCTCATCGCAAAGAAAACACTTTCTTGGCTCATAAGCAAGTTCAACCCTTGTCACTGCGTATTCTTCATCGATATCGTAGACATCGATATCAACGAATCTGCCCAGTTCATGACTCTGCTCGATATAAATTGCGTTTTCTTTCAGAGTACGGGCATCTCCCTTGACCACATAGAATGTGGTGGGACCTTCCGGTGTGTCAAAATTTTCCACGGCCAGGATCTTCGTCTGAAAGATTTCATCGAAAGTCTTGGCGATTTCCCGATTGACCAGCCTGGTGATTTCGTTGTTTTTATCTTCTCCAGGATAATTTGCCCTTAAGGTCATCACAGGTTTTTCATGAATTCTGTGTAGCTCTTCAATGGTCTGACATTTACGGACACGGTAATTCTGAATCTCTTCGTACTTTTCCTTTGTCATTCTCCTCGCATGCTGCACTACAGGCATAACTGCATTTTCATTCGTTCTCTGTTTTTCCAAGTGATCTTCTCCTTGCTCTTTCACAAAATTAATACCATCGGCCAGAACATTGTATATGAAACATCAAAGAATTGTACAAGCTCATTCAAAGAAAATCCTGGGTATCCATTAAAGACGAGCAGAAACGCCTCGGGTACTCACTGCATCCGCGGCCAGATCAGGCTGTCTCAAGTCAGTTTACACGGCAGAAACGCATCATTCCCGTTGCAGAGTTACTATTATTATAACACAACTGATATTTGGAATTTTTCAATAAATCGAAAAAAAAGAAAACACCAAAAAGGAACCAAATCTAATCCCCCCCGGTGATTTCAGCTTGAAACTTATTATTCTTCTGCTCTTAGTTTATATGACAAGTGAATGTTAATCAAGAATACTTTTACGCTTCTCACAAAAAATTAAATAAAGCTATTCTGTCCTACAACAACGTCATACAAATGATTTATCTCATATGGTTTCATTTTACATGCATTTGAATGAATTGTAGCACATAAATCACTCATAACTAACATTCTAGATAGTGAAACTAATGTGCAGCAAACTTAACAATATCATCTAGTTTTGAACCTTAAATTTCTGAAAGTATACTAATATGGTATATAAACAGCTCAATCTGAATCCATTTTAAATCAACCACTTAGAATGTAATGTATACTTTCTACTTTGACAAATGTTCCGACCAATATCAAAAATACTAATAGTATCACCACTACAATTATCCACATCCATTTATACTTTTTTACATATCTATCTAAATATTGCCTGTCCTCATTATAGTAACTATCATTATTTAAAATTCTAGTTAAATCCTGTTCATCAAGGATCAACTTATAAAAAGATTTATTCCTATCATATTGTTTTTTTATTCTTTCTACACTTAGATTTGATTCAAACAAACTGAAGTACAAGTATACAATAGATATAATTAACATAACAATGCATATCATTGTAATTTCATATGTAAAAATATTATTAATCGTCCCCGTAGAAATCACATTAATAATTATTGTAGTAAATATGAAACTGAAAAAACCAATGAAGTTATTTCTGAACTTGTGAGAAAAATCCAACGCTAACTTTTGAATACTAGCATTGATATCGTTTATAAAGATGAGTTGTTGATTCATAACTTCAATATACCTTGCAGCGTTTTCTTTTAGGTATATATCGTAACCAGACCTGATTGAGCCAAGGACAGACCTATCAATATCCTTGATTGTATTATTCTTTAAATTTAGTGACAGAATATTTCTTGCAATACCAATTTTATCAGAAACATTATTCAAATTTGAATAAACCCAATCATATATCTCCCATAGTGTTGATGAGACCTCTGAATATTCATCGAATGATTTAACATCAAAAATTTCTTTGACGGTTTTGTATCCTTCAATTTTATAAGATACTTCATCTCCATTAATATTTGAAATATTGCTAATATACGTTAATGATACAGCAAGAGTCAACCTATCAAATATCCTGTTGATTTCTATATCATTTGTTTTCTTTAGAAAATAGAAATCATCAGGGAGATAATTATTTTTTATTGCCCCTACAAAATTGCATAGATTATCTCTTTTATCTATTATTTCGGCTCTATCATCAATCATTATCCTAATTTTATTCTTATTATCAGAATTCATAAAATAAAACTTTTTCGTATAAAAACATCCATCATCAATTATCAAATCGAATATTATATACTCAAAATCTATAAACGATTCATTGTACTTTCCTATAATATTCTCAATAGACAATGACTGTAGATATTGCCCATATTTTTCCAGTGAATATAGGGAAAGCGTATTTTCCACAATTTTCTTATAGAAAATGCAATCCACTATAACTTCGTATTCATTATCTATGCTACTAATTATATCCGATATGAATGTATTAATAGAATCCTCATCAAAGTCATCTCGGATTTTGATGTCAAATCCGAACAACTCATTAGATACAATCAGACTATCCCTTTTGTTTTTTAAATGGAATACTTGAACAATAAAATTTGTAATCGTATCACTCAGTTCATCATTAACAGGTAGACAAGTTTTTAATTTCATTTGAATGTGATCTTCGTATGAAATTAATTTATTTATACCTATATTCAAAATATTCCCTCCTATTTCAAGCTACCATTTAAATCTATTGAAAGTTTCCAAATCCGTTGATTTAATTCTTATATACTTATCTCCATTTTCTTCAACTGATTGAACATTTGTTTTAATCTCTTCATCATAACCATCGATAATAATTGAAGCGACATTATTGATCTTCTTTGTTTCTCTAAATTTTCTTGATTTGATCGCAGAGGAAACAATAGTAAACTCTGTGTCAGTACCGGAATCGATTATCTTTTTTGAAATACTTTCTTTTATCTTATCGATATCTAATTGGCTAGACTCTGGGTTTTGATTCCCGAAAGTATAATTTAAAAAATCGTCTATCGTAAATTTTTCTTGTGTTTTAAAAAAGCCCAAAGCTTGGTTTCTATACAATGTGTAATCGGTTGGTGAAATTTTCTCTATTTCCTTTTTCAACTTCGCAGACACAATTCTAAAAAGACTTTCTGTATTTGACTCATCACTAGACAGTGCTTCTAACTCAAGAAATAAATTATCCCAGTAATCTGCAATAGGACCATTTTTGTCAGATAAAAATATTTGAATTATTTCGCCATCATCTGCAATCTTAAACAAGCAGTTCTTAAAGGACTTGTTTTCATAGGGTAGACCCGATTTTTTGTATAAATCTTGAATATCTAAAATATCCACATTTTCAATCTTAGTTATCACATAATAAAAGTGGTCATCTTCTTGTATCAATGACTGAAACAAACTACCTCGCCTTATTTCAATACGAAGTCTATTAACATCCTTTTGTCTATCACGTTCCTTATCGAGTAGTCGAAGTGCTATTAAATCAGCGTTATCATTTTCAATCAAACTCTGTTTTGAAGCCTCAAGAACAATGGATACCACTTCAGTTCTCTCACTCGTTATTTTATACTCTTTTCGGTTAGGATTCCCTAAAATTTCATTAATTAGTCTTTGCGTATAGTCACTTGCATCTTTTTGATTTACTTCTTTTCTAATGCATTGGTTACCATCAATATCAATATCATGAATGCATGAGTATATAGTCTGCATAATTAACCTCCCTATTTTTTATTACATTTACTACTATTAGTATACTCTTATGCGGAAAAATTGCCATATAATCTGACAAGATTAACATATTGAAAATTCTGATGGATATATTACAAATTAGATTCCAATCATTTCTACCTTAAAATGAAGAAATTTAAAGCCTCAGCGACATAAGCCGAGACTTTAAACAGTTCCATAATCTTTCTATTTCTGTTCGTCCTTTTTCCACGCGAGGTATTCTTCTCTTCCAAGTTCATACAGATCATTTCCCTTACTGTCAATGATGACGGTAACCGGAAAATCCTTCACCACGAGCTTCCTTACCGCTTCAGGTCCAAGCTCCTCATAGGCTATGGTCTCCTGAGAAAGAATGGTCTTTTTTATCAGCGCTCCGGCTCCACCGATGGCGGCAAAGTATACAGCCCCGTGCTCTACCATCTTTGCTTTCACTTCGTCATTTCTCTTTCCTTTTCCCACCATGCCCATTAGCCCAAGATCAAGAAGTCTTGGTGTGTAGGCATCCATTCTAAGGCTTGTGGTTGGTCCTGCTGATCCGATGACTTCGCCTTCTCTAGTCGGAGTCGGTCCCACATAGTAGATTACCGCTCCGCTGATGTCAAATGGAAGGGCTTCCCCCTTATCCAGGCGTTCCATGAGTTTTTTATGCGCCGCATCTCTCGCCGCATAGATGACTCCTGATATCAGTACATTGTCACCAGGTTTAAGATCCGCTACAGATTCTCTGGTCAATGGTGTTTTCAGTCTGATCTCCATTATAGAACGACCTCCTTATGTCTTGTGGCATGACAGTTGATGTTGACCGCTACAGGGAGTCCTGCAATATGAGTCGGGAAGTACTCGATGCTCACTTTAAGTGCTGTGGTCTCTCCACCGAATCCCTGAGGCCCTATACCCATGGCATTGATCTTTTCAAGAAGCTCGATCTCCATTTCTTTATAGAAGGGATTCTCGTTATACTCCTCAAGTCTTCTCATAAGCGCTTTTTTCGCAAGGAGCGTTGACTTGTCAAACGTTCCGCCGACACCAACCCCGACGACCATAGGTGGACACGCATTGGGGCCTGCAAGCTCAACAGTCTCAAGAATGAATGCCTTGACCCCTTCGATTCCTTCTGAAGGCTTGAGCATTTTAAGTCTGGACATATTCTCGGAGCCGAATCCCTTCGGTGCAACCATGATCTTCAGCTGATCGCCGGCAACAAGAGTGTAGTGGATGACCCCAGGTGTATTGTCTCCTGTATTTTTACGGTTCAGAGGATCGGAGACCACAGATTTTCTGAGGTAGCCTTCCTCGTAGCCTTCACGGATGCCCTGGTTGATGGCATCCTCAAGCAGCCCGTTTTCGATATGGACTTCCTGTCCGATTTCCACAAAGACCACAACCATTCCGGTATCCTGGCACATGGGTACCATGTCTCGTTCTGCAATTTCGGCATTGTCGATGATCATACCTAAAGTGTTCGTGGCAAGAATCCATTTTTCTTTCTTCTTCTGTTCTCTAAGGGATGCCATGACATCATCCGGAAGGAAATAGTTTGCATCCATGACCAGTTTTCTGACTTCAGATGTGACACGTCTGACATCTATACTCTTCATCATTTTTCCACCTTTATTCTTCATTCAGCCTTTTATAGGAAAAATGCCGCCATATCCGGAATTTCATTCCATATGTGCGGCATATCTTTTTTATCTTAGTTTTCCTGTCTTCTCTTTGCTAGAGCCAGCACTCTGTTCATTTCATTGTTTACGATCATGAATCCTTCGTCGAATCCCATACCAGGTTTTGCAAGAACCTGCTTGGCACCGCAGGCAATACCGATGTTTGTGCAGACTTCCGCACTTCTGTTGGTTTCGTTGCATGTACCGCCAAGATAGGCACCGATGCCTCTTTCCTTACAGTAAAGGATCGCCTTGATGGAATTGTTCACGCCGCCAAGATCCGGAGTCTTCACCTGAATCATATGACCGGCTTTATTGTCTGCAAAGTATACCACATCATCAAATGTGTTACACCATTCATCTGCCACAAGCTCAACCTTGATGTCTCTGTCATCAAGAATCTTTGTGAGATCTCTTAAAGCTTCCATCTGCCTTGTTCTGTCGCCCACATCCATTGGTCCTTCGATTCTGAGAAGGAAAGGTTTTGCCGCTTCTTCAAGTGTTTTCAGGTATTCAGCCATTTTTTCAAGATCCTGGTTGAAGATTCTTCCGATTGTGCCATATACGTCAATATGGAATATCGGTGCATAAGCTTCATCAGTTCTATACTGAATGACACGGTCTCTCATCCATGTGATGTATGTCTTGAGGATTTCGCCGTTTTCGCCGAGCTTCTCTTTGACATTGTTGATGAGCGCATGAGGCATAACGTCTGTTCCCTTGATGATCATCTTGTCTACGTTGGTATAACGGTCATCTCCGCTCTGAGCAAAAATCGGAACACGGGCAAGTTCCACACCTGTTCCATATTCTTCTTTGACCACTTCAGCCATGGTCAGTCTTCTGGATTTTGCAGCCGCGTCAAGAAGCGCCTGTGTAACACCATATCTGATGGCAGTATGGAGTCTGTTTCCGTTATGTACAAGGCTGTCGATCTCTTCTGCCAGATGCTTGAATGTGGAGGCATCCTTTCCGATGAGATGCTTCTTCGCCACTTCTTCAATTACAGGGATAAAGTCCTTTGCAATGAACAGAGGATCTCTTCCGCCGGCTCCCGAATACTGAACAGCTGCACAGTCTCCATGAGCGATTTCTCCGTTTTCAAGGATCAGCATTACAGAAATGCTTTCTCCTGGAAGTCTTATGGCGCTGAATCCTTCGGTTTCCGTTTCTCCGATGTACATAAATCCGTCATGTTCAGCACCGTTTACAATGGCACGCTGATCATCAAAATAAAACCCTGTTCTGCCTTCTGAGCATACAATATCTACAATTTTCATTACTTCTTTTCCTCCGGTCTGCCGATCAGGTTTCCTTTACCTACGGCGAATATATCGTCTACTGTCATCTGGAATGTAACGTCTCTTTTTTCAAACTTTCCTCTTTCGATCAGCTTGTCTTTGTTGAAATCGATGATTTCCTTCGTAAATGGAATATTTCCGGTCATAAGATATCTAACAGCACCTTGATTGTCTCTGGCAGGCATCATTTTACCCGCATTGTACTTGGAAGGTGCAAATGGAATATCGATGATTCCGAGCTTGAATCCCTCAACCGTTCCACGAGCAAAGTCTCCCTTACCCACTTCATAGACACTCTCAAGCATACATCTGGTTTCTGCCTTTATGATGTTGATTTCGCTCTGAAGTTCGTTGCTCATAGGCATTCTCTGGCCTCTCAGCATATTGAGTGTCATGACTGTATCTCTTATACCCTGTGCATTGGCTTCCATTGTAGGAATACCAAGAGCCTCATGAGGCGTCTTTACGATGACCTTTGTGGCTCCTGCCATGGCTGCTGTTGCCGCGCCCACGGAGATGACACCAAATGCCTTGGCTTCATCTGCAGGGAATCCGCCCATCCACTGATGGAAAACTGTGGTGACAAATACATCATTGTAGCCGAAACGCTTGAGGTATTCTTCTGTCTGCTGCTCAAGGGCTCTTATGGCAGCGATGTCCTGAATCATGTTTCCGCACTGACCGTAACCTACAGTGATGTTCTTTACGCCCTGTTCGGCTGCAAGAAGAGCTTCAAGGATGGCAACAGTATTGGATACTGATGGAGGAACAAGTGTGCCTGTCAGTGGACCGAAAGGTTCACGGTTGAGCTCTATGCCCTGCTCTTCATACCAGCCTGTAAGTCTATCGCAGTACTGCCAGTCTCTTATGGTTCTTTCCATGGATACGCTCTTTGCGTATGGAATGTTGTAGCTGATTCCGCCGCCTTCATTGGATGTCCATCCTGAAGCGGTGATGATTTCACTTAAAAGTCTTGCATCAGGTGTGCCATGTCTTGCCTGAATCGGATTCTTGATGGATTCGTAAACTTCTCTGCATCCCTTGACGCCGTGGTTTACTGCAGGGAATCCGTTTAAAAGTGAACGGCCGGCTTTTAGTGACTCGTCGATCCCGATCTGGCATTCGTTATATCTGTTCTGTCTTGTATAGGAATCGATGGTTGAGGGCAGAAGATCCGCTCCGCCTTCATCTTCCAGGTAGTTCAGAAGCTTGATATGCTCACTGATGAGCGCAACGCCCGCTCTTGGCTGAGCAAGAGTGATTCCCTCTTCCTTCGCCTTTCTCAGCTTCTTCGCAAAATTCTTTTCATCCGGAACTTTTTTGAGATAGTCCACAGCTTCCTGAAGATCCACTTCACTTCCTGTAGGCCAGTGGGTAAGTACGTCTTTTCTGATCCCGAAAAATTCGTCTTCGGTCAGTTTCCTGTTTTTTAAATCCATTATTTAACTCCTAACACTTCACAATATATTTCTTGAGCATTCGTAAGGCTTTGTCTTCATCCACCATGGCAAGAAGGCCAAGGGCAGACAGGACATATTTCTCATCCAGCAGATATTTCGGATGTCTCGGTTTTAAGGATTCCAGATCCTCTTCATGGAAAAGTCCCGCTTTCAGAATCCCTGAAGGATCCTTCGAATTCACGATGACTCCACCGGTACCGATTAGATAAGGCAGCTCCATGAGATCCTTTCCCTCCTGAGAATACATCATCCCTAAGGGTGAGTAGACCTGAGTCACAGTACCTGCATGTCTTGTCATGGAGATATCCACACAGATCTTGGCCATGACTTCATCGAAATGGATATCCTTTTCTTCGGTCGGCACAAAATCAGTCTCATGATTTCTCTTTTCAAATTCCTTTTCCACATCGATGTTTTCGATGTTCTTGAGTTTGTGTCTCCTGATGTATTTTCTACCTGCAGCTTCATAGAGTGACATTGCGGAATACCGCATGCCAAGGTCCCCTTCCACTGTTCTCTTGGCTACAGGTTCCTCCAGTCCCCTGAGGATGACTGATGGTTTGCTTGGTGCACCTTCACAGACCGTGTGTACATCTGTAGTTGCACCTCCGATATCGATGACGGCAAGATCCCCTATACCGTCTTCATTCTTCGTTCCTTCACTGAGCACTTCTGCAGCCTTAAGTACAGCTGCAGGCGTAGGCATCAGGATACCGCTGATGAATTCCTTCACATGGACCATACCTTTTGCTTTGACAATATTTTCCATGAATATCTTCCTGATGGTTTCACGAGCCGGTTCCACATTGATGTTGTTGAGGCTTGGCATCACATTCTCAGTGATGAAATAGTTCATATGACCTTCGAAAAGTTCAATGATCTCGTCATTGCAGCTCTTGTTTCCTGCAACCACCACTGGAATGCTGATTTTCGCATCCCTCAGCATCCTCGCATTGTGCACGATGACATCTGTATTCCCGCCATTGGTTCCGCCCGCCAGAAGAATCATATCTGCCTTTGAGGCTTTGATCTGATTCACTTCGCTGCTGTTCAGTTTAAAACTGAACACATCTGTTACACGAGCACCTGCGCCAAGGGCAGCACGCTTGGCCGCTTCCATGGTCAGTTCAGGCACAAGGCCGATTGCGACAATTTTTAACCCGCCTGCAGCCGAAGAACAGGCGAGTTTTTTTGTGAATTCTATTCCATTATCCAGACGAGTCATAAGATCGCTTAATGCTTTTCTGTACCCGTCCATTACGTCCGTCTCCACTGTTGTATATGACTTCGCTGTTGCAAGGATGACATCATCCTCTGCACTTACTGCAGTTAATTTAGTATAAGTGCTCCCAAAATCAATAAATAGAAATGCTTCCATAATGATTATGCTCCAATTACTTCAAGTAAACCCATGTCCTCATTCAGATCCTTCAATGCTGTTTCTACAGATGTACCTGGTGGATAAACCCTGTCAAATCCCATCTGTACAAATCTGCTTCTTACTTCGCTGAAATCCTGCTTGCCTACGACGATGTTTCCACCGACATAAAGCTTGATTCCTGCAAGTCCCGCTTCATCGCACTTTTCTCTCATACCTCTGCAATCTATCTCTCCGTGTCCATAAAGTGAAGATACCATGATTACATCTGCGTCGGTTTCAATTGCGGCATTGATGAAATCTTCCTGTGGAGAAAGAACACCGATATTGACCACATTGTATCCAGCTTCTGTCAGTGAATAATCAAGAATCTTGTTGCCCACTGCATGACAGTCTGCACCTATGACGCCTAGAACGATTGTTTTTTTACCCATTAGTTTTTTACACTCCTTATAAGTGAATGATTATTATTATTTTATGTTGTCAGTTAGCCAGTTACGGGGTTTCATCGTGATGATAAATCCTTCATGTTTTATGCCCTTAACTGTCTTTCTATACCCTAATAATAGCACAAGTTTCTGAGTATACAAGAGCTAATTTATTTATGAAAACCATTGAAATTACAAGGTTTCCATAAACATACAGGTTTCTAAGATAACGGTTACTTCTATTCTCAAAGGTTATGAATTTACTTTAACAGCATCCTTCATAAACATCCGATTATGAATCAAATCCTGCAATATTCCCTGTTTTTTTGCAATTACAACCGCCAACTTATTCACCAGGTACAGTCATAAATATTATATAATTTTTCGTATAATTGCATAAATATTCTTTAATTTATTTTTGTGAACTTTTAGAACTTCAATACTTCTTAAGAAATCCTTAACCGAAATCCTGAAAGTCTTTCTCCTCTGTCACCTCATGCTATGCTATGATGATAATAAAATACAGTGATCAGGAGGCTCATAAATGAAAATAATTGATATCAATGAAATTGAAGGGTTCCTTATCGGAAACAGCGAAGATCAGGAAGGCGGGACGGGATGCACCGTTATCATCGCAGAAAACGGTGCCGTTCCCGGAGTGGATGTAAGGGGCGGCGCGCCGGGAACAAGAGAAACGGATCTCATCCGTTCGGAGGAAATGATACAGGAAGTCAACGCTCTTCTTCTCTCAGGCGGAAGCGCATATGGCCTTGATGCAGCCTCCGGTGTCATGAAGTATCTGGAGGAGAAAGGTATGGGATTTGATACAGGTTTTGCCAAGGTGCCCATTGTCCCTGGTGCTGTGCTCTTTGATCTCGGCTACAAAGACTCTTCCAGAAGACCAGACAAAGAGATGGGCTACGATGCAAGCAAGAATGCCTATACCAGAAATTACAAAGATGGTTCATACGGCGCCGGGACAGGTGCTACAGTAGGAAAGATCCTCGGTCCAGCTTCATCGATGAAGTCCGGTATAGGATCCTACGCTGTAAAGATCGGTTCTCTTAAAATCGGAGCCATTGTGGCAGTGAACGCATTCGGCACCATCTATGAGGGTGAGAATGCTCTTGCAGGCCCCCTTATGTACAAGGTGGTGCAAAGTACCGAAGAAATGCTCTTCCAGGGTCTTGAGGCCAGTTTTAAAGGAAACACAACCATCGGGTGCATTCTGACCAATGCGAAGCTTGACAAGAGCCAGGCCAACAAGATCGCCAGCATGAGTCATGACGGCTACGCAAGAGCCATAAGACCGGTACATACCCTGGTCGATGGAGACACGATATTTGTTATGGCTAAGGGCGAGGAAATCTGTGACCTCAATATCCTCGGTTCACTGTCTGCCATGGTCATGGAAAAGGCCATCCATGCCGCAGTGAAATCTGCAACATGTGGCATACTCGAAACCTTCTCAAACCTCAATGCGGCTCATTAAGTTACACCTTACATCAATATTGTTATTCATCTGTTTTGAAAGAATTAAAAGAAACATCATTCTTCACAAAGAATGACCAGATCAAAATTACTGTGTTACCCATTGGACGAGTTTTCACCAAAACCAATGGCAAGACAGCTTAAGCTCTCCATTTACCCGGCTGCTTAAAAAGCATCCATTTTATCAGTGATGGTGCATGATCCGGGTACCAATAAAAAGAATGCAGACCGTTAAATAAAACGACTGCATTCTCTTTTTTTTGATTATTTTACAGGTTACACGATTCTTCTTTTTTTATGTTTGTTAAGAAATGTCAGACCACCTGTTATAAACAGAAGCCCCATTAATGTAAACAAAAACCCGGTATCCGCATCCCCTGCATTTGGCAGAGACTCAACAGACTCTTCCTCAGGCAATTCTTCATTAATCACTCTGATGAGAATCTCAGAAGGTCTTCCCTCATGTGATGCTGCAATCTCAAACGGATACACTTCATCACTTTCAAAATACCCCTTTGGTGCTCTAACTTCAACAAGAGTATATTTACCTTCAGCAATTCCTGAAATCATAATTTTACCGCTTTCATCACTGACAAGCTTTTCTCGGTAGGTTTTCCCCTCTACATCGAGGAGTTTAAATTCTGCATCAGCCAGCGGATTTCCTTTCCCGTCTACCTTTTCGATACGCAGAACGCCTCTGTAGTTTACAAAAACCCCAAGATCGATCTTTTCAGGTTTACCCATGGATAATCCTTCTATGGCGAAGTCCAGAGTTTCAGTATTTATGATATATCCTGCTGGTGCCTCTATTTCGTTTACACTATATTTTCCTGGCGCAAGATTTTCAGCCTTTACCATGCCTTCAACATCAGAAACAGCTCTCTCAACAAGATTGTTCTCTTCATCTCTGATCTCAAAATGTGCACCTTCAAGGACCATACCTGTCTCATCTGTCTTAATGAATTCCATGGTCCCCTTATGATTTTTTGCATTTCCCGCATAAATTGTGCTCGGCTCACCCTTTTCTTCTGGTGCAACGACAAACGCATAGATTGTCTGATCTAGGATATAACCTTCAGGTGATTTGATTTCAACCAGTGTGTATTTCCCTGGTCTCAGTTCATCAATGAATATCTTACCCTTTTCATCGGTTGTCCATTCACCCTTCTTCTCTCCATCCAGTTTAAGCTCAAATACCGCTCCTTCCAAAGGAATTCCTGATGCATCTGTCTTGGTGAGGATCACACTGCCCTGATAATTTATAAAATTACCCGCTGCAACTGTCCGAGGATTCCCCCCTTCCTCATCATTGATGATGAAAGAGCTGTTATCAAGATTTAGAATATATCCTTCCGGTGCTTCCACTTCAATTATCGTATATTCACCAGGTGCCAGATTTTCAACCATGACTTTCCCGGTATCGTCACTTATCAGGTCTTTGTACACGATATTTCCTTCTTCATCAGTTAGATTAAAGCGTGCACCTTGCATGGCTTCTCCACTTTCATTAACTTTAAACCACTCAGCTGATCCTTTGTAATTGATATAGCTTCCAGCATCAATGATTTCAGGTTCTCCATGACTCATATCCAAGATGGCAAAGGCCGCTTTTTCAAGATTTCGGATAAATCCTTCTGGCGCCTTTATTTCTTCAAAGAAATATTCGCCAGGATTAAGCTCTTCCGCAGAAACCATTCCATTTTCATCAGAATAAAGGCCTTCAATGACAATCTTGCCATATTTGTCAGTCACACGGAATTGAGCATCTTTTAATGGATTGCCCGATTCATCTGTCTTCATCAGCACAGCCTTACCCTTATAATTGATCAGATTTCCTGCTTCTACAGCTAGCGGTTCTCCATAAGCTTCTTCATTTATTTCGAAAGTTTTCACCATAAGATTTACGAGATAACCTTCAGGTGCATGCTTTTCTGCAAACCTGTATATTCCAGGAGAGAGATTAAGCGCGATTACCTTGCCCTCATCATCAGATCTGAGATCCGTAAGGATAAGATTGCCTTCTTCATCCTGAAGCTCAAATATTGCTCCTTCTAGTGGATTTCCATTGGCATCGACCTTCTCTAAAACAGCTGTACCTTTATAGTTTTTAAACTCTCCAGCAATTACGACTGCAGGTTCACCTCTATATTCAGTATCCACTGTAAAATGCATAGGCTCGTTATTTGTCACAAATCCTATGGGCGCTTTTACCTCAACGAATGTATATTCGCCTGGTACAAGGCCTGAAACGAGGATTGTTCCATTTTCATCAGTCTTTAAGCCTTCTACGATGACTAGTTCAGTTTCTTTTTCTTTCAGTTCAAACTCAGCACCCTCTAACTTGTCTCCAGACTCACTGACTTTAACAAACATAACCGACCCTTTATAGTTTACAGCTTCCACTGTTACCTGTTCAGGTTTACCTTCAGCAAATTCAGAAATGGTAAAGGCAATTTTTTCAGTATTCTTTATGTATCCTTCTGGTGCCTTTTCTTCCAGGAAATAGTAATTTCCAGAGGAAAGTTCATCCACAAAGACTTTTCCGTTTTCATCGGATTTCAGATTTTCTGCAACAGCTTCGTCCTTCTCAGTATATAGGGTAAACAATGCTCCCTCCAGGGGATGAGCATCTTTGTCCTTTTTGGTCAGTTCAACGCTGCCTTTATAGTTGATTAAGTTTCCGGCTTCAACTATTTCCGGCTTTCCTTCACTTTCGTTCTCAATAACAAAGTTGAGCGGCTCCTGATTCAGAATATAGCCCTCTGCAGATCCAACTTCTTTGAAGCTGTAGCGTCCAGGTACAAGTTCCGTTACCGTTACTCTTCCCTCTTCGTCGGATATCAGGCCAGTTCTAACTGTCTCTCCTTCTTGAGTGATTACTTCAAATGCAGCACCATTCAATGGATTGCCCTTTGAATCAGTCTTTACCATCACTGCTGATCCCTTGTAATTGATCGCATCACCAGCGTTGACGATTTCCGGCTTGCCTACGGTTTCACTGACTATTATAAATTTAATCGGTTCAGTGTTTCGGATGTATCCAACCGGTGCAGTCTTCTCCACAAATTCATAGTTTCCTGGTGAAAGTTCTGTGACCCTGATTTCACCTTTGAAATTCGTGGTATAGGCACCTTCAAGTATACGCTGCACCTGATCTCCCGATATTATTTCATATAGGTCAAACACGGCACCAGGCAAAAGATTTCCATTTTCACCCATTTTTTTCAGCACAGCAGATCCCTTATAGTTCTCTTTATGACCAGCTGTGACTATAACCGGCATACCTTCTGCGCTTGTTCCAATTTCAAAATCTATAGGCGTTGGTTCAAGTATATATCCTGAAGGCGCCTTGGTTTCGATGAAACTGTACTTTCCAGGCGCAAGTCCAGAGGCATAAACACGTCCATCTTCACCTGTTGTCATTCCTGTTTTTACATTATTATTTTGGTCATCGACGATTTTAAATTGTGCGCCTTCCAGCGGATTTCCTTTCTCATCAGCCTTAAACAGTCTGACCATACCTTCATAGTTCATAAACTGCTTAAGCTTAAAGGTCTGAGGTTTACCTAGAACACTCTCTGGAATTGTAAACTGAATCTCTTCAGTGTTTAGCAGGTAACCTTCTGGTGCAGAAATTTCTCTGACCTGATATGTCCCTGGTGCCAGATTATCAATGACTACAGCTCCACGTTCATCAGCAACCAGATTGGTTCTCACCCTTTCTTCACCACTGTATAAGTGAAAAACTGCACCCGGAAGATACTCTCCCTGCTCATTTACTTTGACAAACTCAGCTTTGCCTTTGTAGTTCACCACGTTTACCGTTGGGACGCTCTGTGTTCCATCTTCATTTATTCTAATCTCGAAAGTAAACTTTTCAGGATTCAGAATAAATCCTTCAGGTGATTTTGTTTCCTTCACATAATACTTTCCTTCATCAAGATCGAAAACACTCAGAAGTCCATTCACCGTTTTCAGGTCCTGACGGATCAGTGTTCCATCTTCTGCATAGAGATTAAAAACGGCTTCAGCACTGATCACTTTGCCAGATTCGTCTATTTTTCTTAGACTGATTTTTGACAGTGAATTAGCATAATCGAACAGCTTGAACTCATCTTGACTTGAATGGTTTAACGTCACTATAATTCCTTCTGCAAGAGGCTTGCTGATCACATACCTTTTAGGGGCTTGTATTTCCTTTAATAGATACTCACCACGCCTCAGACCCCCAAACCTCACAACTCCTTCTGTATCGGTTATCCCGGTCCTTAGAAGCTGCTTTCCGTCCTTTGTATAGAGGTTAAACAGAGCGCCTTCAAGGACTGCCTGAGGATTGCTTTCATCTGTTTTTCTGATGATCAGTCCTCCGCGGATACTTGTTCCACCGGCACCACCAGAATTCACATTCTTCACTTCACTGCTCGTATCACCATCTGTAATCTCTTCTGATGTGATTCCTTCAGCAGTATAGGCATTGGTAATTGCTTCTCCTTTACCGACCAGTGGATCAATATAAGAGCTGTACTCAAGAATATACGGATCATCAATATCATAGACAAAACTTAAAACAAAATCCTGTTTGCCTGTTTCATTATCGGTATTGATGACAAGACTGTAATCCGTTCCTTCAACAAGGAAATCAGTCGATTTTGTGACTGCACCATTTGTCTGCACCACCGCTCTATACAGTTTGAAGGTATCTTCAAGAAGAACTGAATTAAGGTCTGGATTGTCCTTCAATGTATATTCTTTGATCAGTGACTGGCTTCTGTTGATGTAAACTGTCCAGTCAACTCGTTCGTTGTAGAATCCTGTCTGTATTCCGGATTTGTGCACATATTCACCACCGTAGGGTATTGTCACTGTCGCTTCCAGCTTGAAGCTGTTTTTACCATTGGTAAACTCAGCTGTATTCTTCACCTTCGGATCTTGAATCCAGCCATTTAAAAACCTGGTTTTGAATCGGATACCCACTGATGTCTTTTCACCAATATGGGGATTAAGCAGACTTACTTCAAGCTTATATCCGTTGTCTGCTTCAGGATAAACCACAGTGTAACTGTCTTCATCGAGAAGCGCCTCACCGGTGATATTCCCCCTGTTGTCCACATTGTAACTGAATACTTCTAAATATTCCTCGACCAGCTCCTGGTTCTGAGGGATTGAATCTGAAATTTTATATCCATCTTCAATAGGCAGCCTTGCATAATTAGTATGAATACTCCAGGTAATTTCTTTGTCCCTCGCATTGTAGTTCCCGTTCTTCACGCCATTTGGACCAGTATAACCGGCTGGTCTTACAGTGATCGAACCGCTTTCGCTGCTATATTCCTTATCGCCTTCATTCCAGCTGATTTTTGCTTTATTCACATAAGACGCAGTACCGCCTGAATTTCTCTCAAAATGGGTCGTATAGGTCAAAGTCACAGGTTCATTCACAGAGCCGTTGAAACTTATGACAAATCCTCCTGATGATACCCCTGGAACAGGCGCAGTATAAACCAGCACGTAGTCAGTCCCTAAGAGATATGTTTTCTCTTTTCCTGTAATGATCAGCGTATCTTCTAGGAGTGTCAGTCCATCTCCTGTAAAGGTATCTGTCACCACAAGATTTTCCATGAGGTAACTGTTCTGATTAAGGAGAACTCTCCAGCCGATCTCTTTTTTGTTCACATCAGTGCCAGTAGAAGATTTGATGATGCCTCTTTGTGTCCAGCTTCCGCTGCTTCCGTCCTCTTTTCCTGTACCTGTTTCCACTTTATTGGTCAAGGATCCGCTGCCGTCAACGATACCCGAACCTTGTGAGCCAAGAATCCTTGTTTTGTATCTGATCTGATAGGCCTGGCGATCAATATCATTGGTGAAATTTAAGATAAACCCTGTACTTCCTCCCACCAGATTATATAGAGATGAATCGATAGGGGTGTCTGATACAATTGCATTTCCACTCTGGTTCATGGCGACAGGGTAAATCTCAAACTCGCTTAACTGAAACTTCATCTCAACGTTATTGTTTGCTGTCCATGTATCCGTTAGGAACGCTTCATCGGAATCAATATATTTCTCGTTGAAATTATAGTTGATGGTCCATTGAAACTCCTGTCTGGACCAGTCATAACTTGGATTCAGTTTATCAAGCGCTTTTCCATATCCACTGGATACGGTTGAAGCTGAAGTATAGCTTTTGCCACCACTAATTAACACAACATTGTTTTTAAAGGTCTGTGTTCCATCGAACCCTTCAGAAGGTTCAACAATTTCAGTGGTGTACTTGATTCTATAGGCTGCTGATTTCTCCTCTTCTGTAAGCCCATTAAATAAAATTGTAGGATTCCCGCTTTCGTCTATGCTTAATTCATACCGATTTCCTTCAAGAACTTCTCCCTCCGACCTTATACCACCTGATGTGACATCAAGTCTATAGACGATCAGACTGTCTTTTTTGAGGATCATATTTACAGGAATGACGTCTTTTACCGAAGTATTATCCAGTTTGTCTAGGGATGTATTGAGATCAATACTCCAGTATGCTTCACTGGAATTATATCCGTTGTTGTTGATGGTTCCATTTTTATTCAGCAGTGAACCACCTTTGGGTTTTACAGGGAATCTCATTTCAAAATCCGGATAGACTTCAAAACGGATTTCCTGAATGATGGTATCATCCATTTCACTCTCATCGAGCTTTACGGAGAACCAGAAATAACCTCTGACATCGTCCCCGTTGACACCTTCACCAAATTCAAACCTTACGGTTCCATCCAGCTGAACAAACCATTGCCCTATGGAACCCAGCTCCCCCATAATTCCGCTTACAGGTTTGAGTTCTTCTGGAAGCTTAAAAGTGAATGTGTCATAAGCTTTCACATCATGACCATCAATGAGGTCAAAATCAAAATATAGAAGCCCATAATTGTTTGGTACGTTTAAATCGTATGGTTTATCTGCAGAGTATATGTAGTCTTCTATATCATGCATCAGAGGGTCATAATCATTATCGAGAAAATAGATGTTGTTGAACTTGAACTGGTCCAGTCCAACCTCGGAGAACATGCCCAACGCCATGCTTCCTTCTAATTGCATGTCATTTAAGCCAATAGATCCCTTCGGTACTTCTACACCAAGACCCTCGTTCACTATATCGGTATCATTTTCACCATTCTTTTCTTCGGATATCTCGATTTCTTCTGTCTCTAGCTTTTCATCTTCTTGAATGATAACGTCAATAGTCTTAATGGTATCATCTATAGAGATCTGAAAAGTATGATTGCCTGCCGGAATTACGCCTACCGAAAGGACAACTTCCAACGAACCCTCTTTTCCCACTACGGAGGGATCAATGATCAGCTTGATCTCATTTCCTTTCAGTTCTATCCTTCCGGAAGGAATGCCCAGACCATCAGTAATTTTCATTTCCCCAGCCTCAATCATCAGCTCTTCAGGTAAACTGATAATTGTTTCATCTGCTGAGAGTTCTCCATCAGATGAATGAGACCAGTCAATCTGAAGCACAAGCGCCTCACCTGATTTGATTTCCATGGCATCCTCACCATTTTCTTGTAACAATAAAATTGACTCTACCACTATCCCTTTATGAACTGTACCTGCATCAGCAAATACACTAACAGGGATGGTAAAGACAAATTGCAGAAGCATGACTGCGGTCAAAAATACGGCACATAATTTTCGAGTAACAAGTTTCATTTTTTCCTCCTAAAGTCCATTTTCTTGATTTGATCATTTTACCAACGATTTGGATCACTGATTTCATAAATTTTAAATATGCTGATTAGATATCAGATCATTTAATATATAACCTTTACAAATTGATAATGATTCGCTATTAATCCATCTTACCAAATCGTTCCTGTTATGACTTCTCTATATTTACCTTGAGCAGTGCAAGAAATGGGATTTTGTAAGAAGGATTATGTTATAATTGAAATTAATGGTTTGTTAGTTTTTAGAGGACGGTGTGATATTATGTGGGAATTAATTCAGGTTAAAGATCAGATTAAGTATAAAATCATAAAGAATCTATTTCAGGCTAAAAAGCCTGTAACGATAGAAACACTTTCCATAGAAACTTCCTCATCTCAACGAAGTATTAAGAACTATCTTTCAGAGCTCAAAAGTACAGTGACTTCCCTTGGCGGTTCCATTGAAACATCAAACGATGGTATCCAGCTACATCTTCCATCAAATATCGGACTCGACCTATTTGAAAGACAGATGTTCAAAAATACACCTGGTTTAGTCCTTCTTGAACTCATATTTCATAATAACCACCTCTGCAGTACTGACCTGATTGATATGCTTTTTTTAAGTTCCTCTACCTTTAACAGGTTAATCCGTTCTCTTAAAGAAATACTCTCATCATATGGACTATCCATTGATCCCAACCCTTACCGTATAACTGGTGAAGAAATTCTAATCAGAAGATTTTATTCATCCTACTTCCAGGAAGCCTATTCGTCTTCAGAATGGCCCTTTGAAGAAATCTCCGAAAATAACGCAAATAAACTACTTCATGTGTTTTTAAGCAGTAGTGATATTGGAGAAACCTTCTATGAATACAGTTTATTTCGTATGCATTTCACCGTTAATTTCATACGTAACAAAAAAGGTTATTCAGTCATGGATGAACAATTCCCCTTTCATAATATTAAAGTTCAGCACAGTAGAATCAGCAGTGAACTTAAATTAATAATCTGCAATGCAGGTGTTGACTCTGAAGACACACAGTTATATGCAGATCAGATGGCTTACTGGAATATCTATTACTCACCAGCATTTTTTAAAGTTTATCTCAGCGAGAATCCTCATTACGGCAGAAGAATTTCGTCTATAGAAAAACCCATAAATGAGTTGGCCGATATTTTTGATCTTCCAGCTTTTGACAAAACAAATATTCTGAAAGATCTCGATACCTATCTTGAACTATATTGCAGGAATCCGAACAGAATAATTGCCAAAGATTACATCCTGTTCAAGCCTAGAGATTACTATCTTATAGAGATTTTTAAATGCTCTTATTTCTTTTTTTACGAAGAGGCAGAAGAAAAGATGAAATCAATCTGTATAGAGAGAGATTTAGAACCATGTGATCAACTTATCGAATCAATGATGCATATCCTGCTCACAAAATGGGAAGATCTTACAGCTACACTGTTTAAAAAATTCAGCATCTGCAAAGTACTTGTATATAGTCATCTCAATTACACTCATGCTGAAAATATTGTTAGTTCGCTTCATGCGAATACCAATCGAGTAATGGATATTGAAATTTACAAAGGGTCATCAATTTCTGAAAAACAACTTTCCAAATACAGTTTCGATATTCTCGTATCAAGCACCACCTTGTCGCTTGATATTCCGCAAAAGATTCAGTACCTGCACTACAAAATCCATGGCCCTTTTGTACAGCCTTTAGTCCTTCTGATTGATGAAATCGTAACTGAGAACAAACGCAATATCCATACATATATTCGCTCATTAACTTAGTCCTTAATAGGATACTGAATTATTCTAGAAGTCATCGACCCGTGAATTAATCCAACTACATGATTAAGTCTGTTGGGCACACTCGTTCACTCTTACTCGTTTCCGTATATTCATTACATTTCTCTTTTATAAATTATATCAACTATCTAGTCGTATTTCGCCCCAAGTGATCATCAACGCAAAAAATCGCAGTAAGGTGTTTCATCACCTTACTGCGATTTAATTCTAGGCTATTCCTTTACTGCCGATCTCAATCACGACTTTATCATAGTCAACTCCTGAAATGGTCTCAGCGATATTCACTGAGTGATCCCCGATTCTTTCTAGATTAGAAATGAGATCAAGGAAAAGTATTCCTGCGAGTGCAGTGCATTTTCCGGCATTCAGTCTTGAGATATGAGCATTACGATACTCTTTCTGAAGCTTGTCGATTTCTCTTTCGGTATCATTGATGGTATCAGCAATCACCGTATCGTTGTTTCTATAACTTTCGATGGCTGTTTTCATCGCCTTATCCGTATATCCGAAGATGTTTTCCAGCTCTATTTTCCCTTCGGGAGTAATTTCCGCATTTTTCTTGTTTCTTTCGGTTGCAAGTTCCATGATATTTTCAGCATGATCTCCGATTCTTTCGATATCGTTTATGACATGATAGGTATTTCCGATCCTCTTGAATTCATTGACATCAAGATCACTGCTGGACAGTTCCACCAGGAAGTTCGTGATGATCTCAGTGATTTCATTGATTCTCTCTTCATTTTTTATGACCAGGTCATGATGAGTGAGATCGTTGTTGATAAACGCTTCTATAGAAAGCTGAACATTCTTCCTCGCAAGTTCTGCAAGTTTCACCGTTTCAAGGATGACCTGACCTTCTGCAATGCTTGGGGTCTGAAGCAGTCTTCTGTCCAGTATTTCATTTGCAGCTTCAGCATCCTTACCGATAATTCCATTAGCGGCTTTTATGAGTGTTCCGGCAAAGGGAAGAAGAATAATGGTATTGGATACATTAAAGATCAGATGAATAAATGAAATCTGATACTTGATGCTTTCAGGCGCTATGGCAGTGACTATAGAAATCAGTATCGGTCCTAGAGGAAGGAAGATGATCGCTCCGGTCACATTGAACAGAAGATGGATGACAGCAGCTTTTTTTGCTGTCTTGTTTGCGGTAATGGAGGAGAGCAGTGCAGTGATACAGGTTCCGATATTTGCACCAAGAATGAGTGGAAAAGCGATCTGGATGGTAATGCTTCCAGTTGAAGTCAGTGCAACAAGTATACCTGTAGTTGCTGAACTTGACTGAATCAGCAGTGTGATTCCAAGTCCGACCAGAAGTCCGAGATACCATTTATTTCCTAACGAGATGATAAGATTTTTGAACACTTCCGAGTCTCTCAGCGGATACATGGCATCGCTCATAAGACTCATCCCCAGCATCATAATACCGAATCCAAGAATAATGGAAGATACATCTCTTCTCTTCTTTGCCTTCGAAAAGAGCATAAGAACCGATCCAGTAAACAGCAGTATAGGAACCAGAGCATCAATCTTCATTGATACCAGAAATGCAGTGACTGTCGTACCTATATTTGCACCCATGATAATCCCTGTAGCCTGTACAAGGTTAAGAAGGCCTGAATTGACAAACCCGACGACCATGACAGTTGTTGCCGAGCTTGACTGAATGATGGCAGTAACCAGTGCACCTATTCCCACTGCTTTTAACGGACTAGAAGTAACTTTTTCAAGGATGAACTTCAGCTTTGACCCTGCTGCATTTTCAAGTCCATCTCCCATCATTTTCATACCGTATAAAAAGAGTCCAAGCCCACCGAGTAATGCAATCAACATATTTATATCCATATCTTTCCTCCATTAGAAATCATCTATTTATTATCCTCGCTCATTCTACTCCCAATTGAACGTTAGAGGAATAGGTTGAACACCGAATTAACCTAGAATTAACGAGACCTGACTTTCAAAAAAACTGAAAATAAAAACACCTGATATCGTTAGATTTCAGGTGTTTTCCTAAAGGTTGTCTTAGACTTATAAGGGGTGTTATTAGTCTCTTTCTTTAATTTCTGCGACAGTATCCGCAATATTCTTGGAATGATCTCCTATTCTTTCAAGGTTTGAGATCAGATCAAGGAACAGAATCCCGGAAATCGCTGTACACCTTCCGGCATTCAGTCTTCGGATATGGGCATCACGGTATTCTTTCTGAAGCTCATCTATCCGTTTTTCTGCATGAATGACAGATATCGCTTTTTCCTTGTCGTTGTTTTTATAGCTTTCAATGGCGATATTCATTGCAAGATCTGTATAGTTGTATATGGCTCTGATTTCTTCCCGTGCTTCATCTGAAATGAAGGCATTCTTACGGCTTCTTTCCTGAGCAAGCTCCATGATATTTTCAGCATGGTCTCCCATTCTTTCGATATCATTGATTACATGATAGGTATCACCGATTCTTGCAAACTCATTGACATCCAGATCGCTTCCTGAAAGTTCCACAAGGAAATTTGTGATGATCTCAGTCACTTCATTGATTCTCTCTTCATTTTTATAGACAAGATCCTCATTCTTAAGGTCATCGTCTATGAAAGCCTCTGTCGCCATTCGGACATTTTCCTGTGCAAGTTCGGCAAGTTTTACAGTTTCAAGAATAACCTGTCCTTCAGCTATACTTGGTGTCTGAAGAAGTCTTCTGTCAAGAATTTCAGATACCTTATCATCTTCCTTACCGACCACCTTATTTGCTATTGTAATCAGAAGTCCGGAAAACGGAAGAAGAAGAAGTGTATTGGAAACATTGAAAATCAGATGAATGAATGAGATCTGAAGTTTAATACTCTCCGGTGAGATGACTGAAACCAGGTTGATGAGATATTTTCCCAGCGGGAGGAAGATGATCGCTCCGATGAGATTGAAAAGCAGATGAATGACCGCAGCTTTCTTTGCCATCTTGTTTGCTGTAATAGATGACAGAAGCGCTGTGATACAGGTACCGATGTTTGCACCCAATATAAAGGGAAATGCAACCTGTATGGTTATGCTTCCTGTAGTCGTTAGTGCAACAAGAACTCCCGTAGTCGCAGAACTTGACTGTACCACCAGAGTGATACCAAGACCGATGAGTATGCCAAGGTACCATTTGTTTCCTACAGCTACAATCAGATTCTTGAAGGATTCTGAATCTCTTAATGGATACATCGCATCACTCATAAGGCTCATACCCAACATAAGGATACCGAATCCCAGGAGGATACCGGCCACATCTCTTCTCTTTTTGGCTTTAGTAAAGAGATAGAGGAATGATCCTGCGAAAATAAGAATCGGAACTAAATTATCGATATTAAGTGAAACTAAAAATGCTGTTGTTGTGGTACCAATATTTGCACCCATAATTATTCCGGTTGCCTGTACAAGATTCAGAAGACCCGAATTGACAAACCCGATAACCATGACTGTAGTCGCAGAGCTAGACTGCATGAGTATGGTGACGATCGTACCTACCAGTACTGAACTGATCGGATTAGCCGTTACCTTATCCAGAATAAACTTGAGCTTTGAACCAGCTGCATTTTCCAGACCATCTCCCATCATCTTCATTCCATAAAGGAATAATCCAAGACCACCGAAGAGTGCAATGATCATATTAATATTCAAAAGAATACCTCCATTGAATTCGTATATTTCCTAGTTTATGATACCGCGAAATGCGGTTAATGTTAACTTAATGTTACTAAATTTAACATAGAATTAACCCTATTCCTGAAATTGTTTCATTTCTACCCATTTTTTACGAATTTCTTCTCTGAATACCATTTCATTATTACATAAATATAATCACGTGATGCTATATAGCAATATATTTTCTACCACTTCACAGGCATTATAATTCTTTTTGATCATTCTTTAAATACAATAAACCTCTCATAAATTATGAGAGGTTAGACGCTTCAGAATTCTTCAGTTTAACCTTATTTAACACGACTATGATTTAGGCTGGATCATCGAGCTCCCATCTAAGTTCTTCATGGATTTCAATCCTGATATGATGTCTCATCCTGCATTCTTCAACCGTGATAATGCCTGATTTTTCCAGCTCCTTTATTTTAGAACCCGATACCTTCAGTAATTCTCCTGCAACCTTTTCCTTGCGGATTTTTAGCATGCAGGTGTTATCAATCACCAGCAGATCATCTTTTTGAAAGAACTGACTATCGCCCTGCAAAGCACCGTCTTGTCGTATGAAACTGTATCTGATGGATGTCCAGTCGATCTCAGCTTTATTTCGCGAGAGAAACTGAGAATCGGTGCCGTACTTTAATGCCAGCTCAGAAGAGTTACTCAGAAACTTCTCGTATTCCTCACGCTCGATCGATTGCGGATTTCTCCTCTCATAGACTGTCAGATTAGTCGTATGCTTACAGTTCTCACACTGATAGATAAGCCAGATATCGATTTTTCTCCCGTTCGCATTGACCCGAAAACAGCTGGTGTTCAGGAACCCAGACTTTTTCCCGCATCCGGAACAGTTCCTGATGATTCTGAACGATTCATCGGGTGTGATTTTATATCCTATTTGTCTTGTATAGCTCATATTTGCATCTCCTATAAATTAATTCGGATCTGCAAAGTGCTATTACAACTTTTTAATTAAGATTCATCTGCAATAGCCTTTGCTATGCAGAGCATTCAGGTGTAGTCATAGTTAAGTCCTCCTGTTATTTTCTTCTTTTACTATAGAATATGAGTGCCTTAATATCCACCTTAAGGATTTTTACAAAAAAAGATGAGCCGGTACAGCTTAATGTACATGCTCAATTTATCAACCGTTATTCTTCATACGCAGAATGCGCTGAATACTCTTAATGGAAAGAAAGTATTTCTCTGCCAGATCCTTAACCGAATCACCTTTCGTGAAATCTCTGTAGATGCTTAGATTTCTCTCGTCAAGCTCTCTGCGTATCGCTGTTCCTTGTCCCCATTCTTTTCTTTCATTATCTTTCCTGGGGATATAGATGTTTTCTCCATCTACGTACTTCTGAATCAGCTCGATCAGCTCTCTTGGCAGTATCTGTTCTGCTCTCATATAGCTCATATTTGCCTCCTAAAAATTTAATGCTTTTTAGGTCAGCAGCAGCTATAACAATTCAATTCTGTAATTGCAGTAGCTGATGCTATGCAATAATAACTAATTTCCTCATAAAGGTGTCCTCCTGATTTTTTTGTGTTTACAGATTCTCTGATCTCCTGAAAATCACATTCAATGTAACTTCTTGCTAGTATTATATCAGAGAAATCAGAATTTTTCATCCGGCAGGACCTTATAGATTTTTATGACGATATATAGAGTCATCTTAATCCTTCAGAATAAATGACAGACACCCGAAAATAAAAACCCTGGAATCCTAAGATTCCAAGGTCTGCTTTTAATGCAAATATTATCTCTTTGAGAACTGTGGGCTCTTTCTAGCTTTCTTAAGACCGTACTTCTTTCTTTCCTTCATTCTAGGATCTCTAGTAAGGAATCCGGCTTTCTTAAGCTCACCTCTAAGGGTTTCATCAGCTTTAAGAAGCGCTCTGGAAATACCATGTCTGATTGCTCCAGCCTGTCCTGAAAGTCCACCACCGTGTACATTTACAAGAACATCATAGGAGTTCTTTGTGCTAGTTAAAACCAGCGGCTGATTAACAACAAGCATTAATGTCTCAAGACCGAAATAGTCCTTGATGTCTCTCTTGTTTATTGTCACTTCACCTGAACCAGGTACAAGTCTTACTCTTGCAACTGACTTCTTTCTTCTACCAGTGCCTATGTATTGAACTTTTGCCATTATTTTTTCCTCCTCCCGCTTAGTACTTCAGCTCTAGAACTTCTGGGTTCTGAGCGTCGTGAGGATGATTTTCTCCTCTGTACACTTTAAGTTTCTTTGCCTGAGCTCTTCCTAGCACACCCTTTGGAAGCATTCTTCTGACTGCTTCTGTGAATGCCAGTTCAGGCTTCTTAGCAAGTACTTCTCTATAAGGAGTTTCCTTAAGTCCACCTGGATACTGTGAATGATGTCTCATCATCTTCTGATCAAGTTTTTTACCTGTCAGTACAACCTTCTCTGCGTTGATGATGATAACAAAATCTCCTGTATCAACACTTGGTGTAAATATTGGCTTATTTTTTCCTCTTAAAATTGTTGCAACCTGGCTGGCTACTCTACCGAGAGGCTTTCCAGCTGCATCAATAACATACCATTTTGGCTGATATGTTCCTGGCTTTGCGTAATATGACTTCATTTTTTTCCTCCCGAAACTCCACAACTGGGGTTCCTATTAATTATTCATTCTTAGGTTTTACTCAATTGCGTGACCCGGGGCTAGTGGATCAACACAAGCATTTACAAACATAAATATTATAAGACAACCACCACTAGAAGTCAATAATATTCAATATCTTTTTCTGATACTCACCTATTATACACGATTTTCCCTTGGAATAAAAGGGTAATTTTCACGTTTTACACACTAATTCCAAATTATTGTCGTTGCACGGATTTTAACTACGGAATCATACTGAAATCTGAAATTCACCTGTGATTTTCCATCAGATTCTCAGCGCTTTACAGTGCTTTTTCCTGATGAATCGCCTTTTTTTTTTTGATGTATTCTTTATGGGCATACATTCTGTGATCCACCAGATTGTAGAGTTCATCCAGCGTAACTGTATCCTCATACCTCTGATACCCGAAACTGAATTCGAGTGTGCTCACCACTTCATCCTCTTCAGCAAGAATCCGCTCAGCCAGTTCTTCAATCAGTCCATCGATATCGTCATAACGGCCTTCTACAATGACTGCAAATTCATCTCCTCCAAGTCTTGAAACAAAGCCTCTCCGTTCGAAGGTCTTTTTCAGTGCCTGTCCGAAAGAAATGAGCACCTCATCGCCCTTACTGTGCCCATATGTGTCATTGATCTGCTTGAAATTGTTGAGATCAAATAATGCGACACCAAAAGACTTTCTGATCTGTGTGAAATAATTCAGCTGGCTTTCATAGTTCTTACGGTTATACAGCTTTGTCAGATAATCTTCTTCAGAAGGTGTCGTTTCCAGGAAGATATAAATAATCAGTAGACCGATGACAATTGATGTCCACGAAAAATGGAGCTTTGAATCAAAAAGCTGAACCACCATTCCGATGATTGGTGCCAGAAAACACAGAATGAAGATCCGGGATTCGGTCCTTGTTGTCAGATTCCTGTTTCTGATGATGAAATACAGCATATAGATATATATTCCGGCAAGAAGAAAATAATGCAGGTCTTTATAATCTCCGCTGATGTAGCTGTTGATCACGGGATCAACCTTAAAGTAGATTGGATAGAAAAGATTCACGACAAGAATCATCAGGGTGAACAATGCACCGTGCTGATAGTAGAGTTTCGCACGGACCCTTCCGGGATGCCTGAACGTTCGCAAATCGATATAGGAGAGCAGAAGCCCGCCGATAACCGGTCCGATGAGAAAGAGAATGAAATTGGTACTGTATTCAAGCAGAAAGGCACCCCTGAAAAGCATCCGGTCAAAAATCCAGGTCAAGGGCTCCATGATGATGGAAATCGCAGTCGCGACGATGATGACCTGAAGGAGCTTGCTGCTGAAGGTCACCACTTTAGAATGCCTGACAAAGAGATAGAGACTGAAAAGAATAAAAAGCGCAAAAATATTGATCTGAAACTGTACAAAATAATCCATGATTCAACTCCTGTTGTCAAACCTATCCGCATGCAGATCCCTCAGTGTCACAAAGAGTCAGCACTTCACAATCTCACGCATAAATTCGTTTTAATGTAAGGATATCAAAACAATTGCACTTTATCAATAATAATTATCAATTAGCTATAAGTTTTTTACATCTGGCCTGATTCATTTCATAGAAATAAAGCAAAACGCTGAGAGATCAGTATCCATCTCACAGCATCTACTCGATCAGAAGGTCCTCTTCATCATAATACACTTTTTCAAGATACAGTCCCCAAGGCGGCAGCACCATAGATTTTCCTCTTTCTTTTGTCTCAAGAATTTGCCTGATCTCCTCACCACTTACTCTGCCAAGTCCGGCGTCAAGAAGCGTTCCCGCTATGATTCTTGCCATATTATATAGAAACCCCGACGCTGTGATATATAAGGTCAGAAATTCGCCTTCCTCTGAAACGATGATCTTTCTCATATCTTTCACAGGATTAGGGTCACTACTGCCCACCGATCTGAAACCCGTGAAATCATGTACTCCGATGAATGCGTCAGCCGCTTCTTGCATAAGACGAAGATCCAGCTCGTTTCTCACGAGATATGCATAGTTCCGATGAAGAGCCGAGGGCTGACTTCTTCTCAGGAATCTGTAAGCGTACGTTTTTCCTCTGGCATGAAACCTCGCATTGAACTCTTCAGCAACCTCAATCGAGCTCTGCGCTTTAAGATCTTCGGGAAGATACTGATTGAGCGCGACAGCAATTTTAGCGGGCGGAATGCTGCTTTTGGTCCTGAACGTCACAGGATAGAATTTTGCATGGACTCCGGCATCTGTTCTTGATGACCCTGATATATTGATGTCCTCTTTAAGAAGATGAAAAAGTGCTTTTTCCAGTTCACCCTGAACTGTCCTCTCCTCCTTCTGTCTCTGATATCCATGAAAATGGGTACCATCATATTCTATATAAAGCAGTATATTCATGGAAGCCCTCCTTTTACTTTTTATTCCATGAGAGACCATTCCCTTTACGGAAATGGTCTCTCATTCATCTTCTAGAAAATATTTGTATATCTCAGACTGAAGGTAATGGCGATGAGCAGGAATATGATGAGAAATGCGCCGATGTCGCGTCTCTCGTATTTCAGCTGCTTCATTCTCGTTCTTCCTTCTCCGCCTCTGTAGCTTCTAGCTTCCATAGCCATTGCCAGCTCTTCGGCTCTTCTGAAGGAAGAGATGAACAGCGGAACAAGTAGCGGTATAAGGCTCTTGGCTTTCTTGATGATGTTCGGAGAATCAAAATCTGCTCCTCTAGCCATCTGAGCCTTCATGATCTTATCTGTCTCATCCATGAGCGTTGGGATGAATCTTAAGGCGATGCTCATCATCATAGCCAGCTCATGGGCAGGAACACCGATCTTCTTGAAAGGCTTTAAAAGGCTTTCGATACCATCAGTGAGCTCAATGGGCGATGTGGTCAGAGTAAGAATTGAAGTACCCATGATGAGGAACACCAAACGGAAGGTCATAAACAGCGCCTGATAGATCCCTTCCCTGTAGATCCTGAAAATCCAGAAATCAAGGACCAGTGTATCCGGAGTACCTTTTGTCACAAACATATTGAGAAAAGCCGTGAAAAGGATGAGTACGAATACAGGCTTAACCCCTTTATACAGATACTTCGGTGAAAGCCTGGCCACTCTCACCATAAGGAGAATGAATCCAAGAATCAGTACGTATGCGGTAAAATTCTGTACAAGGAACAGATTGACGATGAACAGGATGGAAACCAGTATCTTTGTTCTGGGGTCCAGTTTATGAATAAAGGAGTCTCCAGGGATATACTGTCCGATGGTGATATTCTTAATCATTCTTCTGTCCTCCCTTGGTAAGATATTTCCTGATTTCTTCTTTCGCTTCGCGAACAGTGAAGATATCCTCTCTTACGGGGATTCCCTTTTCTCTGAGCGCCCTCATGAGATAGGTGATCTGAGGCGCACCAAGGCCAACCTCTTCCAGCATCTCAATCTTCGTGAATACCTCTCTTGGTGTTCCTTTCATGATCACCTTGGCGTCACTCATGACGATGACCTCTTCAGCGATTTCCGCCACGTCTTCCATGGAATGGGTGACGAGGATGACGGTATGCTTATATTCTTCATGGAGCAACCTGATCTGATTCAGGATGGCATCTCTACCTCTTGGGTCAAGTCCAGCTATAGGCTCATCAAGAATCAGCACTTTAGGCTCCATGGCCACAACCCCAGCAATGGCTACCCTTCTCTTCTGTCCCCCTGAAATTTCAAACGGGGAAAGATCCTTGTACTTTTCATAATCAAGTCCCACCATAAGCATGGCACGCTTTACGCGCACCAGAACTTCCTCCTCGCTGAGTCCCAGATTATGAGGACCGAACGCGATGTCTTTTTCTATGGTTTCTTCAAAAAGCTGATATTCGGGGTACTGGAAAACCAGTCCCACTTTTTTTCTGATTTCACTCATGACGGTTTTCTTGTCGGTAATATCTATCCCATCTACGATGATCTTACCTGATGTGGGTTTAAGAAGACCATTAAGGTGCTGAATGAGGGTTGATTTACCTGAACCGGTATGACCGATCAGCGCATAAAACTTTCCTTCTTCCAGTTCCAGATTGATATTGTCCAGAGCGATGGTTTCGAAAGGCGTTTTAGGCATATATACATGGGTCAGATTTTCTATTTTAATTGACATATTGCCTCCACCATATCTTCGATATTCAGTATGCCTTCTTCAAGGTGAACGCCATCTTTGATGAGTTCATGGGCAAGTTCTGTAACCTGAGGAACATCCAGTCCGATGGATTTCAGAAGTTCCACATTCTTGAATACATTCTGAGGAGTATCATCGATGATGACCTTTCCTTCCTCCATAACAACAATTCTGTCTCCCTGCACAGCTTCTTCCATGAAATGTGTGATATGGACAATGGTGATATTGTATTCCCTGTTCAGTTCCTTAATGGTCTTCATGACCTCAGCTCTTCCCGATGGGTCCAGCATGGCTGTAGGCTCGTCAAGGATGATGATCTTAGGCCTCATGGCGATGATCCCTGCAATGGCCACTCTCTGCTTCTGACCGCCTGAGAGAAGGTGTGGAGCATGCTTCCTGAAGTCATACATGTTGACTTCCCTTAGAGACTGATCCACTCTTTTTCTGATCTCGATCGGATCTACACCCAGATTTTCCGGACCGAAAGCCACATCCTCTTCAACAACCGTCGCAACCATCTGGTTGTCCGGATTCTGAAAGACCATACCGGCTCTCTTACGCACTTCCCAGGTATTCTCAGGATCGGTCGCATCGATGGAGTCGATGTATATTTTGCCTCCAGTTGGAAGGAGGAGTGCATTCATATGTTTTGCAAAGGTGGATTTGCCTGAGCCGTTATGGCCGAGAACAACGACAAATTCGCCTTCTTTGACGGTGATATTGATCCCGTTTAGGGAATACTCTTTTTCGCCTTCAGGACCATCATCATAATAATGGGTAAGGTCCACTGCTCTGATCATTTCTTTATCATGGGGGTTATTATTCTGCTGCATATTGATCCTCCTAAGATAAGCACTAAAGGCATATCACCTGATGACTTTACTACTTATCAATGTAATCTTATCATAATTAAGGAAAAAAGGGACTAAGTTTCCTTAATCCCCTTACTTCACTAAAAAGGGAAGTCAAGCTTCCTCTTTAATATTAAACCAGTTCCAGTATTGCCTTCTCGGCACCGTCGCCTCTTCTTGGGCCTGCCTTGTAGATTCTGGTGTAACCACCGTTTCTTTCAGCATACTTAGGTGCGATATTGTCAAACAGGTTCTTTACAACCTCTTCTTCATGTACATAGCTCAGTACCTGTCTTCTTGCGTGAAGGTCTCCTCTTTTTGCAAGAGTGATCATCTTCTCTGCAATGTTCTTAGTTTCCTTAGCTCTGTAGAATGTAGTTTCTATTCTACCATGCTTTAAAAAGTTTGTAACAAGACTTCTAAGCATAGCAGTTCTCTGGTCGGTTGGACGACCAAGCTTTCTTAATGTAGCCATTTAACTTACCTCCTTTACTCGTCAGTGGACTTTAAGGATAAATCCAAGTCCTTTAACTTTCTCTCGACTTCTTCAAGAGATTTTTTTCCTAGATTCCTTACCTTCATCATATCATCCATGGTCTTTTCTGTCAGCTCATGAACGGTATTGATACCTGCTCTCTTCAAGCAGTTATAGGATCTGACGGATAGATCCAGTTCCTCGATGGTCATCTCCAGAACCTTTTCTTTCTTGTCATCTTCCTTCTCAATCATGACTTCAACATCGTTGGCATGATTGGTCAGTGTCATGAACAGCTTAAAGTGCTCAATAAGTACTTTTGCAGCAAGACTTATGGCCTCTTCTGTCAAAATGGTACCATTGGTCCATATCTCAAGAGTCAACTTGTCATAGTCTGTGACCTGACCGACTCTTGTGTTATCCACTGTGAAATTAACTCTCTTCACAGGGGTATATATTGAATCCATTGGGATTGTGGATAATGCCAGAGCTTCTGATTTGTTTCTCATCTGAGAAACATAACCTCTTCCTCTGTCCACATTGATTTCAATATATAGCTTAGCATCCTCTTCAAGAGTGGCGATATAAAGATCCTTATTGATGATCTCCACATCTCCATCAGTCTTGATGTCTCCAGCTGTGATTTCGCCAGGTCCCTTAGCATCGATATAGATTTTTCTTGGACCTTCTCCATTCATTTTGATGAATAATCCCTTAAGGTTAAGAATAAGCTCTGTTACGTCTTCTCTTACTCCTGGGACTACTGAAAACTCATGAAGCACACCATCAATTTTCACTGATGTCGGTGCGACACCTGGTAGTGAGGATAAAAGCATTCTTCTCAATGCATTACCTAAAGTAATTCCATAGCCTCTTTCTAGTGGTTCTACTACGAACTTACCATAGGTTCCATCTTCGCTTGTTTCTACACACTGAATTTTTGGCTTTTCGATTTCAAACATTTATTAAACCCTCCTAAAGAATATTGGCAACTAATCTCGAGGGCAACTGATTCTTAAGGTCCCAGATCTGTCGTCCAGGTAACTTAGAACTTAAATTATACTCTTCTTCTCTTTGGAGGTCTGCATCCGTTATGTGGGATTGGTGTGACATCCTTGATAAGTGTAACTTCAAGTCCTGCAGCCTGCAGTGATCTGATAGCTGCTTCTCTACCTGAACCAGGTCCCTTAACGTAAACTTCAACACTCTTTAAGCCGTGCTCCATGGCTGCCTTAGCTGCTGTTTCTGCCGCCATCTGTGAAGCATATGGAGTACTCTTTCTTGAACCTCTGAATCCTAGTGATCCTGAGCTTGACCAGGAAAGAGCGTTACCTGCTGCATCTGTGATGGTAATGATTGAATTGTTGAAAGTTGACTGAATATGAGCTTGCCCATGTTCAATGTTCTTTCTTTCTCTTCTTCTTCTTACTACTCTTTTTGTATTCTTAGCTGCTGCCATTGTCTTCCCTCCTTACTTCTTCTTGTTTGCTATGGTCTTCTTAGGACCCTTTCTTGTTCTAGCATTAGTCTTAGTCTTTTGTCCTCTTACAGGAAGACCCTTTCTGTGTCTGATTCCTCTGTAGCATCCAATTTCAACGAGTCTCTTGATGTTAAGAGCGATTTCTCTTCTAAGGTCACCTTCGACCTTGATATTCTTAACGATGTACTCTCTGATTGCATTAACGTCTTCTTCTGAAAGATCCTTTACTCTGATGTCACCATTGACACCTGTTTCCTTGAGGATGTTCTTTGCAGTAGATAAACCGATGCCATAAATGTATGTAAGACCTACTTCAACTCTTTTTGCCTTTGGCAGGTCAACACCTGATATTCTTGCCATTAAACTCTACACCTCCTGGTATAATTTGAAAAAATTTACTTATTATTAGCCCTGCTTTTGCTTGTGCTTAGGGTTTTCACAAATGACCATAACCCTACCTTTTCTCTTAATGACTTTGCACTTTTCGCAAATAGGCTTAACTGATGGTCTAACTTTCATCTCGCTAACCCTCCTTAATTACTTTGCTCTCCAGGTTATACGTCCCTTTGACAGGTCGTATGGACTCAATTCAAGAGTCACTCTGTCCCCTGGAAGAATTCTGATAAAGTTCATTCTTAACTTTCCTGAGAGATGTGCATTTATGACGTGACCGCTTTCCAGTTCCACCACAAATTGTGCGTTGGGAAGTGATTCTTTGACCACACCCTGCATCTCTATAACATCTTCTTTTGACATAAGGTAATCATACCTCCTTTGCCTCAAGCGTCAGACGCTCGAATATATTTTTTAAGCATTGTTCCTCTTGATGGATAATTCCCTGAATTATTTCATCCTCTGCTTTTGTAATAATACAAAGATGTTTTTTGCTTTTTCTTTTCTGTCTTTTAAAATCAAACTTCTTTCCGTCAATCAAGGCTACAAAATAGGGGTCGATGCCCTTCTCAATGATGTAGTACTTCCCGCTGTCTCTGCCTTTTTTTGATTTTACAATCAGTCCGATCAAATCTTTGTCCAATTACTCAACTCCCGTTTAAACAAGTGTCGTGATCACAGGTCCATCCTCTGTAATAATTACCGTGTTTTCATACTGAGCAGACAGTTTACCGTCTCGTGTTACAGCTGTCCAGTTGTCTTCCAGTACTTTTACATGATAAGTACCAAGATTAGCCATGGGTTCGATGGCTAGTGCCATACCTGCCCTAAGCTTTGGACCCTTATGTGCTACGCCATAGTTAGGAATACTTGGACCTTCATGGAGGTCTCTCCCGATACCGTGACCGGTGAAATCTCTAACTACACTCAGACCGTTCGATTCCAAGTGTTCTTGTATGGCACTTGATATGTCGCCCAGTCTCTGGTCGACTCGTGCCTGTTCTACGCCCTTGAAAAAGCTCTCTTCAGTAATTCTTATGAGTCTCTCCGCTTCTTCGCTGACTTTACCGACCTTAAAGGTTCTGGCAGCATCACCATGATATCCGTTCAGTAATGCACCGCAGTCAACGGTTATGATGTCCCCTTCTTTAAGAATGATATCCTTACTGGGTATGCCATGCACAACCACCTCATTAACAGAAGCACATATGGAACCCGGAAATCCGTTGTAATTCTTGAAAGATGGAATTGCTCCATGTTTCATTATAAATTCTTCACAGATTTTGTCCAGTGCCAATGTCGAAATCCCTGGTCTAACAGTTTTTTCCATGAGATTCAGGGTTTCTCCGACCAGCCTTCCGGCTGCCTTCATGAGCTCGATTTCCCTCTCGTTTTTGATTATGATCATTTGTTGTCTCCTAATATTCCGATGATTTCCTCAAAGACTTCATTGATCGCCTTTGTTCCATCCACTGCCTTAAGGATTCCTTTTCGTTCATAGTAATCTATAAGGGGTGAAGTCTGGAAATCATAGATCTCAAGTCTTTCCTGTACCGTTTCCTTGGTATCGTCTTTTCTCTGGATCAGTTTCGATCCGCAGTCATCACAGATACCTTTGATCATCGGTGGATTGAACTCCAGATGATAGGAGGCACCGCAGCTGGGGCAAACCCTTCTGCCGGTCATCCTCTTGATAATAAACTCTCTGGGAACCTTGATGAGCAGTGCCACTTCTATGGCTTCATGATCCTCTGCCAAAAGCTCTTCCAAGACTTCGGCCTGATTTATGGTTCTTGGAAATCCGTCAAGCAAAAATCCATTCTTGGTGTCTTGTTCTTTCAGTCTGCTCTTTACTAGGTTGATGGTTACATTGTCTGGAACGAGGAGTCCCTTATCCATATAACTTTTGGCCAATATTCCAAGTTCTGTACCTTCCGTAATGTTCTTTCTGAAGATGTCTCCAGTAGAAATATGAGGAATGACATACTTGTTGCTGATCGACTGTGCCTGAGTGCCTTTTCCGGCACCAGGAGGACCCAATAAAATAATTCTCAACGGTATCATCTCCAAATAATTTTACTATTTCAGGAATCCCTTATAGTGTCTCATAACAAGCTGTGATTCAAGCTGTCTCATTGTATCCAGTGCAACACCGGCCATGATGAAGATTACGGTACCACCAAAGGCAAGACCTTTAAATGGTGTATATCCTTCAAGAACGATCGGGAAGACTGCAATAAGTGCTGCGAAAATACCGCCGATTATTGCCACTTTGGTAAGGATTCTTTCCAGGTATTTTGCTGTCGCAACGCCTGGTCTTATTCCTGCAACGTACCCACCTGATTTGGCCATATTTTCAGCCATTTCTTCGGGTTTCATCGTAATCTGTGTGTAGAACACTGCAAAGGCGATAACTAAGACAACATACATTACTGCATATCCGATAGAATTTACCTTGAAGACGCTCCAGTTACTTGTAGTCAGCCAGGTGAGCACTTTGGAGCTTCTGAAAAACTCTGCCAGTGTCGCTGGAAACTGCATTACGGACATTGCAAAGATGATTGCGATTACGCATGCTGAGCTGATGCTGACTGGAATATGTGAAGACTGACCTTTGATCTGCTTTGCTCCAGATACTCTTCCTGAATACTGAACTGGAATCCTTCTTTCTCCGAGGGAGAAGGCAACAGTACCAACAAACAGTGCCACCATAGCAAGTATAAACAGTACTAAACTGACGATATCTACAGATCCGCCTGAGTACAGGACGCCTACCTGAGTAGCCATCATAGGGATACGTGATACGATATTGATGAAAATCAGAACGGATACACCGTTACCGATTCCCTTCTCCGTAATTCTGTCTCCGAGCCATATCAGGAACATGGATGCTGCAAGTAGTGTCATGACAATGAGGACTGTGTTCAGGAATGTATCCTTTTCTACAGCACCGGCATTATAGATCAGTACATAAGTACCGTAAGCCTGTACTATACCAATGACTACAGCAAGATACTTTGTGTAGTTCTGTATCTTTGCTCTTCCTTCCTGTCCTTCTTTTGAAAGTTGTTCTAGTTTGGGGATTATTACATTCATCAGCTGCATGATGATCGATGCATTAATGTAAGGTGTAACACCCATAGCAAATATGCTAAAGCTGCTAAACGCTCCACCGGAGATCAGATCATAAAAGCCGACCAGTGTCTGTGAATTTGCAAGATCTTGTAATGCGTCCGTATTGATATTGGGGACAGCAATAAAGTTTCCCAGTCTGAATATGAAAACGATAAATACTGTGAAAAGTATTCTTTTTCTCAAATCTGGTAGTTTCCAAGCATTCTTCAACGTCTGTAACATTAAATCACCTCAACTTTTCCTCCGGCAGCCTCTATCTTTTCCTGTGCTGACTTTGAGTATTTACTAACTTTAACTGTCAGGGACTTTGTCAGCTCTCCATTACCAAGGATCTTGACTCCGTCAAGGATCTTGGAAACAACGCCTCTTTCCTTCAGCAGTGCTTCTGTTACTTCTGTGCCGTCTTCGAAGATATTAAGTCTTTCAACGTTAACCTCTACGATATGTTTAGCAAAAATATTGGTAAAACCTCTCTTAGGAAGTCTTCTGTAAAGTGGCATCTGTCCACCTTCAAATCCTGGCTTTGTTCCACCACCGGATCTTGAATTCTGTCCCTTTTGTCCCTTACCTGAAGTCTTTCCCAGACCTGAACCGGTACCTCTACCAACTCTCTTTTGAGCCTTTCTGCTACCAGCAACTGGCTTTAACTCATGAAGTTTCATATTCTTTACACCTCCTCTTTCTTTTACGCTTCTTCTATAAGCAGAAGATATTCAACCTTCTTAATCATACCTCTAATTTGAGGAGTATCATTATGTTCCATAGACTTGCCAATCTTTTTCAGTCCAAGTGCATTGGCTGTAGCGATATGGTCCTTCTTTCTTCCAATTAAGCTCTTCTTCAGTGTTACCTTAATTTTAGACAAGTTAAACCCCTCCTATCCTCTTATTTCTTCTACAGACTTTCCTCTTAGTGCAGCGATTTCTTCTGCAGTTCTAAGGCTTGAAAGTCCGTTGATTGTAGCTTTTACCATATTGCTTGGGTTGTTTGATCCAAGTGACTTTGCTCTTACATCTTTGAATCCTGCAAGCTCAAGCACTACTCTGGCTGGTCCACCAGCGATGATTCCTGTACCTTCAGCAGCAGGCATGATTACAACCTGGCCTGTACCGAAAATACCGTCGATCTGATGAGGAACAGTGGTTCCGTCGATCTTAACTGCAACCAGGTTCTTCTTGGCATCTTCGACGCCTTTTCTGATCGCTTCTGGAATTTCGATGGACTTACCCATACCGACTCCAACGTGGCCGTTTTCATCTCCGACAACTACTAGAGCTGCGAATCTGAAATTTCTACCACCCTTAACAACTTTAGTAACTCTACCTATATTTACAACTTTTTCTTTTAGGTCTAGTGTGCTAGGATCTATCTTCACTATTATTTCCTCCTTCTTAGAATTCTAGTCCAGCTTCTCTTGCTGCTTGGGCTAGGGCTTCAATTCTTCCGTGGTAGATATATCCACCTCTGTCGAATACTACTGCCTTGATGCCCTTATCTAGTGCCTTCTTTGCAACTAGAACTCCAACCTTAACGGCAGCGTCCTTATTGCTTCCAACTCCATCAAAATCCTTATCAACTGATGAAGCAGAAACAAGTGTTACTCCGTTAACATCATCGATGATTTGAGCATATATATTCTTTTCACTTCTGTAAACAGAAAGTCTTGGTCTTTCAGTCGTTCCGCTGATCTTCTTACGAACTCTGGCGTGACGTCTTACACGATTCGCTCTCTTATCTTCCTTTTTAAACATTAAGCTTCACTCCTTTCTTATTTCTACTTACCAGTCTTACCAACCTTACGTCTTATAACTTCGCCTTCGTACTTGATACCCTTGCCCTTGTATGGCTCTGGCTTTCTCCAGGCTCTGATGTCAGCTGAGACATCACCAACAAGTTCCTTGTCGATACCTCTTACGATCAGCTTGGTTGGGCTTACGATTTCGAAATCGATACCGTCGATGGCATCAAATTCAACCGGATGTGAGTAGCCTAGGTTCATAACAAGCTTCTTTCCCTGGAGTTGTGCTCTATAACCAACACCAACCAGTTCAAGAGTCTTCTGATATCCTTCGGAAACTCCAATAACCATATTGTTTACCAGAGATCTCACGAGTCCGTGAAGTGCTCTGTTCTCTTTTTCGTCGTTTGGTCTGGTCACATTGATCTGACCATCTTCAACGTTTATTGTGATATTCTTGTGCATAGCTTTTTCCAGTGTGCCCTTAGGTCCTTTTACTGTTACAACATTTTCTGGTGTTACATTAAAGGTTACTCCGGCAGGAATTGCTATTGGCATTTTACCAATTCTTGACATTCATCTAACCTCCTGTTAATTAAGATAGTAATCAAATGACTACCAAATGTAGCAGATTACTTCTCCACCTAGTCCAAGCTTTCTTGCTTCTCTATCGGCTAATACACCCTTAGATGTTGATATTACAGCAACACCAAGACCGTTTAATACCTTTGGAACTTCTTCAGCTTTACAGTATACTCTAAGGCCTGGCTTAGATATTCTCTTCAGTCCAGTGATAACTTTTTCTTTGTTGCTACCATACTTCAGGGCGATTCTCATCATTGGAACTACACCATCGTTGTACTCCTCAATTCCCTTTACGTATCCTTCTTCAAGTAATATATTTGCAACCGCCTTCTTTACTTTAGAAGATGGTACTTCAACAACTTCATGTCTAGCAGAATTCGCATTTCTAACTCTCGTTAAAAGGTCTGCTATAGGATCAGTCATAACCATTTAATTGCCTCCTTTCACTAATTAAAGTTTACCAGCTTGCCTTCTTGACACCAGGAATTTCTCCCTTGTATGCAAGTTCTCTGAAACATATTCTGCAGATACCATACTTCTTCAGTACTGAATGAGGTCTTCCGCATAAGTTACATCTGGTATAAGCCTGTGTTGGATATTTAGGATCTTTTTTCCATTTTTCTATTATAGCCTTACGTGCCACGATATTCCCTCCTTATTATTGAGCAAATGGCATTCCGAGGAACCTTAACAGTTCTCGTGCTTCTTCATCTGTCTTCGCTGTTGTTACGAATACGATATCCATTCCTCTGATTGAATCGATTTTGTCATACTCAATCTCAGGGAATATAAGCTGTTCTTTGATACCGATTGAGTAGTTTCCTCTTCCGTCAAATGACTTGTCGGATACTCCTCTAAAGTCTCTTACTCTTGGTAGAGCGATGTTGATCAGCTTGTCGGCGAATTGGAACATTTGTGCCTTTCTTAAAGTAACCTTGCATCCAATTGGCATATCTTCTCTTAATTTAAAGTTAGCGACAGACTTCTTAGCCTTAGTCACTACCGGCTTCTGGCCAGCGATAAGTGTAAGGTCAGCTACAGCAGATTCAAGAATCTTTGCATTTTCCTTAGCCTTACCAACACCCATATTAATTACGATCTTTTCAAGTCTTGGAACTTCCATAACATTCTTGTATGAAAATTTCTCCATCATCTGTGGAATGACTTTATCATTATAAACTTCCTGTAATCTTGGAATCATCAGTGGTCCTCCTTTCAATATTTACTAAAGTACGGTGTCGCACTTCTTGCAGACCCTAACTTTTGTTCCGTCTTCTGTGATCTTCTTTGCAATTCTTGTTACAGCCTTGCACTTGTCACAGTAAAGCATAACCTTGGAGCTGAATATTGGAGCTTCCGTCTCAATGATTCCGCCTTGCATGTTTGTCTTGCTTGGTTTCTTGTGCTTCTTGACCATGTTTACGTCTCTTACAAGCACTTTACCAACTTTAGGTAATACAGCAACGACTTCGGATACTTTACCCTTGTCCTTACCTGAAACTACCATAACTTTATCATTCTTCTTAACATGTATTTTCATCTCTTAGCCACCTCTCCTTCTAAAGAACTTCAGGTGCTAGAGAAAGTATTTTAGAGAAACTGTCTTTGTCTCTAAGTTCTCTTGCAACTGGCCCGAAAATACGGGTACCTCTTGGGTTTTTATCGTCTTTTATGATTACTGCTGCGTTTTCATCAAATCTGATGTATGTTCCGTCTGGTCTCTTTGATTCCTTAACGGTTCTTACAACAACGGCTTTGATGACTTCACCCTTTTTAACAACTCCGCCTGGTGTTGCACTCTTAACGCTAGCAACGATTATATCTCCTACTCTGGCATATCTTCTTCTTGTTCCGCCGAGCACCTTTATACACATGATCACCTTAGCTCCAGAATTATCTGCAACTTTTAGCAATGTCTGCTGTTGAATCATGATTTACCTCCTTTCAGCTATATATGCTACTTAGCCTTTTCAATTATCTCCACAAGTCTCCATCTCTTATCCTTAGATAAAGGTCTTGTTTCCATAATCATTACTGTATCATTGAACTTAGCTTCATTATTTTCATCATGAACCTTATACTTCATCGTTCTGTTCATTGTTTTACCATAGAGCGGATGTCTTACCTTAGTCTTAACCGCAACAACGATGGTTTTTTCCATCTTGTCGGATGTGACTACGCCTACTCTGGTTTTTCTGTTATTTCTCTCCATATAGTTGACCTCCTTTCACAGATTAATTGCTAACAGCCTTAATCTCTTCTTCTCTAATGATGGTTTTTATCTGAGCGATGGACTTTCTTACTTCTTTAATTCTCATAGGGTTTTCCAACTGACCAGTAGCGAGCTGGAATCTTAGGTTGAAAAGTTCTTCCTTGAGATCATGAAGCTTTGCTGAAAGATCTTCGGAGCTACCGGATCTTAAGTTCTTTAACTCTTTAGCCTTCATTATTCTTCACCACCCATTTCTTCAAAATCTCTTCTTGTGACGAATTTAGTGGAAATTGGAAGCTTATGCTGAGCAAGTCTCATAGCTTCTCTTGCCTTCTCTTCGTCAACTCCTGAAAGTTCAAACAGTACTCTTCCAGGTTTAACAACTGCCACCCAGTATTCAACTGAACCCTTACCGGATCCCATTCTAACTTCAGCTGGCTTTTCTGTTATTGGCTTATCGGGGAAAATCTTAATCCAGAGTTTTCCTCCTCTTTTAATATATCTGTTAATCGCAATTCTGGCAGCTTCTATCTGGTTGGATGTGATCCATCCGCATTCAGTAGCCTGTATTCCAAAATCTCCATAGGCAAGGAAATTACCTCGGGTAGCTTTTCCTTTCATTCTGCCCTTTTGAACCTTACGACGCTTAACTCTCTTAGGCATTAACATGACGAATTCCTCCTTTCTTAGTCTATACTTTTAAGCGTTTGCAACTTCCTTAGTCTTCTTAACTGGAAGTACTTCACCCTTATAGACCCAAACCTTTACTCCGATCTTACCATAAGTGGTATTGGCTTCTGCGAAACCGTACTGAATGTCCGCTCTTAGTGTCTGCAGCGGAATTGTTCCTTCACGGTATGTTTCGCTTCTAGCGATTTCTGCACCGCCAAGTCTACCAGCACACATGGTCTTGACACCCTTAACGCCAGTTGTTCTCATGGCTCTCTGGATTGTCTGCTTCATTGCTCTTCTGAATGAAATTCTCTTTTCAAGCTGAGCTGCAATACTTTCAGCCATAAGCTGAGCATCTCCGTCAACATACCTAACTTCTACGATGTTAAGTAAAAGAGTCTTGCCGTCAACTAGAGGCAACATTTCTTTCTTCAGTGCATCAATACCTGATCCACCTCTACCGATTACCACTCCTGGCTTTGCGGTATGGATATTTATCTTAACTCTCTTCGCTGCTCTTTCGATTTCAACCTGTGAAATACCAGCATTGAAAAGTCTCTTCTTTAAGAATTCTCTGATCTTCTGGTCTTCAACGATGTTTGCTGCAAAAGTTTTCTTATCTGCATACCATCTTGCGTTCCAGTCTTTAATTACACCAACTCTGAGTCCGTGTGGATTTACTTTCTGTCCCACTATTTAATTACCTCCTTTTCTTAAGCTCTTTCTTTTACCACAACAGTGATATGTGTAGTTCTCTTCATGATGCTGAATGCTCTTCCTTGTGCATGCGGCTGGAATCTCTTAAGAGTTGGTCCTGGGCCACAGTAAGCTTCAGATACATAAAGGGAATCTCTATCTAATTCAAGATTGTTTTCTGCATTGGCTACTGCTGACTTCAACACTTTGTTGATTACGACAGCGGCGTCCTTCTGTGTATGCTCAAGAATTGCCATAGCGTCGATCACGTTCTTATCTCTTATTAGGTCAAGAACGATTCTTACCTTTAATGGTGACATTCTTACATACTTGTTAATAGCTCTAGCTTCCATTAATGATCCTCCTTTCGATTACGATAAAATTATCTCATCTTTGACTTTTTCTCGCTTACATGTCCTCTGTAAGTTCTTGTTAGTGCGAACTCACCAAGCTTATGTCCAACCATATCTTCTGAGATATATACTGGAACATGCTTTCTTCCGTCATGAACTGCGATGGTATGCCCAATCATTTCTGGAAAAATTGTTGAGCTTCTTGACCAAGTCTTAATTACTTTCTTTTCCTTAGCCTTGTTCATTTCATTTATCTTCTTCATAAGACCTTCTTGTACGAAAGGTCCCTTTTTTACTGATCTACTCACGTTTATTTTCCTCCCTTCGGAAATTATAAGTTAGTAGAAGAGCTCTTCCAGAAAAGGAAGAGTTATCTTCCTACTTTGTTCTTCCCTTGATGATAAGTCTATCTGAATACTTCTTGTTCTTTCTTGTCTTGTATCCAAGTGCTGGCTTACCCCATGGAGTAACTGGTGCAGGTCTTCCTATTGGAGACTTACCTTCACCACCACCGTGTGGATGGTCAACAGGGTTCATTACGGAACCTCTGACTGTAGGTCTAATACCCATATGTCTCTTTCTACCAGCCTTACCAATCTTGATGATTTCGTGAGTCTGATTTGAAACAGTACCGATAGTCGCTCTACATTCGATTCTTACGTATCTCATTTCGCCTGAAGGCAGTCTGAGTGTTGCGTAGTTACCTTCCTTAGCCATAAGCTGAGCGGATGTACCAGCGGATCTTACCATCTGGCCGCCCTTGCCTGCTGCAAGTTCGATATTGTGAATGAATGTACCAACTGGAATGTTCTGCATAGGAAGTGTGTTACCAGGCTTGATATCTGCATCCTTACCGGATACCAGAACATCGCCTACCTTGATTCCCAGAGGAGCAAGGATGTATCTCTTTTCACCATCTGCATAAACAACAAGCGCGATGAACGCTGATCTGTTTGGATCATATTCGATTGTAGCAACTCTTGCTGGAATACCATCCTTATTTCTCTTGAAGTCAATGATTCTATATTTTCTCTTAGCACCGCCACCACGATGTCTAACAGTGATCTTACCCTGGGCATTTCTACCACCGGTTCTGTTCTTGCTTACAAGAAGTGACTTTTCTGGCTTGTCTGTTGTTAATTCAACGAACGCGTTGACAGTCATATTTCTTCTTGAAGGGGTGGTTGGTTTGTAACCCTTAATAGCCATATTAAACTTTCCTCCTTAATTATATTATCTGGTTTAAGAAACCAATAATGGACTCATCTTCAGTTCTTAGTTCATGTTGTCAAAGAACTCGATGGTCTTGCTATCTGCTTTTAATGTAACGATAGCTTTCTTTGTGTCGGATCTCTTACCGATATGAACACCCATTCTCTTGACTTTTCCTAGGGAATTCATTGTCTTGACATCTTCAACCTGTACTCCGAATACTTCTTCGACAGCTTTCTTGATCTCAACTTTGTTCGCTTCCGGATGTACTAAAAATGTGTACTTCTTTTCAGCCATGGCAGCCATGGACTTCTCAGTGATAACAGGCTTTCTTATGATATCAAATACTGTTAACTTTTTCATTATGCGTACACCTCCTCAAGCTTAGATACTGCATCCTTAGTGATGATAAGATTTGTATACTTCAGAAGATCATATACGTTGATGTTGTTTACAGGCATAACCTGAATTCCTTCAACATTTCTTCCTGACTTGTATACGTTGTTGTTTGACTCTGCGGTGATGATAAGTGCTTTTGTCACATCGAATGCTTTAAGCATAGTTACCATATCCTTAGTCTTTGGTGCATCAAACTCCAGGCTTTCAAGAACGATCATTTCATTCTCTAAAACTTTAGCAGTAAGTGCAGACTTCATAGCCACTCTTCTCATACTCTTAGGAAGTGACATTCTGTAGTCTCTTGGCTTTGGCGCAAATACGATACCACCGCCAGCCCATTGTGGTGATCTGATGGATCCCTGTCTAGCACGACCTGTTCCCTTCTGTCTCCATGGCTTGATTCCACCACCTCTGACCTCAGCTCTGGTCTTTGCAGACTGTGTTCCCTGTCTCTTATTAGCAAGCTGTGCTACAACTACTTGGTGCAGTACTGCTTTATTAACTTCAACGTTGAATACATTCTCATTTAGAGAAAGATCTCCAACCTTGGTTCCTTCAATATTGAATAATCCTACTGTAGGCATTTTGTATCCTCCTTTCCCTTAAGATTTATGCCTTGACTGAATTTCTGATGACAACCACACTCTTGTTTGGTCCAGGTATTCCACCCTTAATCAGAATTACATTCTTCTCCGGCATTACTTTAACTATTTCCAGGTTTAAAACTGTTGTATTAACATGTCCCATTCTTCCAGGCATCTTCTTGTTCTTGAATGTTCTGGATGGTGAGGATGAAGCTCCCATGGAACCAACTGATCTATGGAATTTTGATCCGTGAGACATTGGTCCTCTGCTGAAGTTCCACTTCTTGATTACACCAGCAAATCCTTTACCTTTTGAAAGTCCTGAAACGTCGATCTTTTCACCAGCTTCGAAAATGTCAACCTTGATTTCTGATCCAACTTCCTGAGTGATCTCTTCAAGTCTGAATTCCTTAAGAAGTCTCTTCACTCCAACACCGGCCTTCTTGAACTGACCCTGTCTTGGCTTGTTTACAAGCTTCTCTCTGATTTCGCCATAACCAACCTGAATTGCATCGTATCCATCTTTGTCAGCTGACTTGATCTGAACGACTACGTTAGGCATAGCTTCAACGACTGTTACTGGAACAATTTTTCCATTTTCATCGAATATCTGGGTCATACCAATTTTGGTACCCATAATTGCTTTTTTCATTTTTTTACCTCCAAACTTATTAGCGGATCGCACACAATCGTGCGGTCATAACAGTTCATAGAGTTATCTATAAACTATTCTTACAGCTTAATTTCGATATCAACACCAGCTGGCAGATCTAATCTCATTAGCGCATCAACAGTCTTTGGTGATGGGTTAACGATGTCGATTAGTCTCTTGTGTGTTCTGATCTCAAACTGTTCTCTTGAATCCTTGTACTTATGTACTGCTCTAAGAATTGTGATGATTTCCTTCTCAGTTGGTAGTGGAACTGGTCCTACAACCTTTGCCCCTGAAGACTTTGCAGTCTCAACAATTCTTTCAGCTGATGCATCAAGCACGCTGTGATCAAAAGCCTTTAGTCTGATTCTGATCTTCTGTTTTGCCATTTTGTTACCTCCTTCTTTCTTTGTACGTTATACTTCTTTCGCACAACAGCGGGTATCCGTAAACTGCTCCGGGTGTTTCATGCATAGAGTCCGCACCAATACACAGTCAGAGTACCCTCGCCGGGTTCGTGACCTGACATGCTCCTCAAGAATTACCTGTTTAGTCCAGCAACCTCTTGAATCATCGCTGTTCGCTGTAACTATAACATTATACTATATTATAGTTCCCCGTTCAATTAAATTCTGAACTATTTTGTTAAATAGCACATCCTTAAAATGAACATCCTTATTATTATACTGATTTTGTTTCACCATAGCAAACAAAATTATCGCTTTTTGTAACTTTTTTTCATATATACGATATCAACAAGAAAAGCCGGATAAATCCGGCTAACTGCTTATAGTATGGGCATGATTTTCAACATCTGGCGAAAGAGACTGCCATTTCCTCTATCATGAAGTCTCTGCCAGAGGAATTCGTTCAATCTTTTTCTGATCCACATAGAGCAGCGCATCATATGCGCCTTTGTTCTCAGGAATCATAATGTGACTGACATTGACCACCGTAAGTTCAGGAAGATCAAGAATCGTTCGCTCAATGGCTCTGGCCGTTTCATAATCAAGACTCTGAAACGCTTCATCCAGAATCAGTATTTCTGATTCATTGAGCAGCGCTCTTGCAATGGCAATTCTTGAACGCTCACCGCCGGATATGTTTCTACCATTGTCTTCAATGACCGTTTCAAGTCCTTTAGGCAGACCTTCAACAAATTTCTGAAGTCCAGAACGCCTGATTGCTTCTTCTATATTCTCTTCTGGTATATCCTTCAGCAGAGTCAGGTTGTTTCTGACCGTATCATCGAACATAAACACGTTCTGCTCGACATTGGAAAGATGCCTGAAATAACTTTCCTTTGTTATCTTGGACAGCGGAAGCCCATCAACATATATTCCACCTGACTGTGGATGGAAATATTTTCTCAGAAGTTTCAGGAAAGTCGACTTTCCGCCACCGCTTGGGCCGATAATAAGATACTTTCCGTTTTTCCTGAGAGACAGGTTGAGAGTTTCCAGAACCCGATTCTCCCCGTACGAGAAGGAAACATCTTTGAAAGAAATACCATCCTTGAATTCCTCAAGTTCTTCATCCTCTTCAAAAAGTTCCTGGTTGAGCAGAGAAGCGTCCAGAACCCTAAAGAGGGCTTTCGTACTGAAAATCTTGGGCAGCAGCTCACTGGCTCTCTGGAAAGGACCGATGAGAGAGGAGAAGTTGTTCAGAATGAGAATCACACCGCCAAAGGTGATCTTTCCCAGTACCGCATAGTATACAGAAAGTGCCATAACAAAAAGAACCACAAAATTGATCATGAAATTCTGCACCGCATAGATATAGGTGGATTTCTTTTCGATTTCATAACTTTTCTCCTGAAGTTTCTCGCTTCTTCCGGTAAACTGCTTTTCAACCCTTGGATAAAGACTGTTTACACGGATGATCCGGAAAGCGGATAGCACTTCCTGAAGATAATGAGTGTATTGATCATACAATCCGCTTCTCTCTTCGTACAGCTTCTGAATAGGCTTTGAGAGTACGCTGGAAAGAAAGCCGACAAGAATTCCCACCGCAAGTACGATGATCAGGAGTTCGATGCTCACTCCTCCGATGATGACGATGGTGATGACAAAAGAAATCACCGCAAGTGCCAGTTCAAAGATTCCATCGATAAAATCAAGGTCCACTGTATTCAGATCACTCATCATATGGGAAACATACTTCGAATTGCTGTCTTTGTTGAACTCATTGATATTCTTCTTGAATATCTTTTCCAGATAGTACATTTTCATGTTCACATTGGTTTTCTTACGGTAAAATCCTTTGGCGAATGACAGCAGCGTCTCAAGAAGAAAGAGCACGAGGGCAAATACAACCATCCTGAGTGCAATATCTTTAAATCCCGGCATTCCCGGAAGGAAAGAGGAGTCAACAAGATCTCTCATAAGAAGCGACATATAACCGCCGACACCTTTTGCGAATGCCCCGATAAGAAGCGTACCTGCAAGGAGAATCAGTGTTCTATTATATATTTTCTTCAAGAACCTGCACCTCCTTCAAATATTCCTTCATGCTCTTCAGGTAAAGACCACCATTTCTGATTTCGATGACCGCATCGTATTTTTCGGTAACTCCTGGATAGAACCTATGGGAGATGGCAATTACCGTAGTGTCCAGTGAGAGGATCGTCTCTTCGACAAGTCTGCCCAGAGATTCATCCAAAGCAGATGTGACCTCATCCGCAAACAGAATCTGCGGATTTCTGATGATCGCTCGGGCAATGGAGATTCTCTGTCTCTCCCCTCCTGAAAGATTCTTCCCATTTTCTTCAATGAACTCTTCCATTCCTTTCTCTTTCTTCGAAAGAAGAGGATCAAGCCCGGACCCTTTCACCGCCTTTTCGATTTCAGATTCCTCGTATTTCTTGTAAAGACAGATATTGCTTCGAATGGTGTCTTCAAAAAGAAACACATCCTGATAGATGAAGCTCACATGCCGATTGAAACTTTCTTCGGATATTTCTCTGAGATCTCTTCCGTCGATGAGGATTTCTCCTTCATAGTCTTCGTAGACTTTCGAGAGCAGCTGTATAAATGTGGATTTACCTGCGCCGCTGGAACCTTTCAGAAGGTATTTCTTTCCTTTTTCCAGGATCAGATTTCCTTTCGTCAGTATCCTGCGGTCTCCATAGGAGAAGGTAAGGTCTCGCACTTCAATGGATTCTTTGAAGTCATAGGGTTTCAGATCTTCATTTCGCTCTGAAGATTCATCGTTTCGAAGAATATTCTCAATGATGGTGCTGTTGGATTTCAGTACATTGAACAGGGGCATAATTTCCGTAATCGGCCATATCGTGGAACTTGCCATCGAGATCACAAACATCACTCTCGCAAGGTCATATCCAGGTTCCAGCCGACTGATGATGAAATAAAGGATAAGGATTGTAGTAATGAACCCTAGGAAGTTTGAAAATCTTCCTTGCCAGAAAGTGAAAATATTGACCCCTGCCTTTCTTTTTTCAAGAAGCTCAGTTTCCCGCATGGAGCCAGTCAGAAACCTCTCTTCAATCCGGTTCAGCTTAAGGATTTCAAGTCCTGAAAATGTATTGGCGATATTCACAGTGAATCTTTCTCCACTCTTCTGGACGTCCTCCTGCATTCTGATGGTCTTCTTCTGAAAAGAACGGTTGATGAGAAAAATGACAAGGGATACCCCTACCATGATTACCGCAAGTTCCCATTCGAGATAGAAAAGAATAAGGAGGCTCGCAAGGTAGATCTCTGCACCAAAAATCAGATTAAGGAGTGCGTGAAAGTATTTACCTTCGAAGGTGTTGATGTCGTTGACAAGATTGGAAATATATTCATTTTTAAGTTTCCCGTTGAACGCTCTTGTTGATTTCGTCATGATGTTCTCAAAAGCGCGTCTTCTGATTCTTAAAGTCGTATCTCTCATAAATCCGATTCGCAGTAGCCTCGAGATGATGAATACAGCAGCAGCATAAATGAAAGCAAGAAGACCGTAGATTCCGAATCGCATAAGATCTGAGAGATTCCCTGTCTGGACCACCCCCGCAATATTTGCGATGGCGAAATTGGTGAGCAGAAATTCCGATAGCAGTATGAAACATCCGATCAGATACCGGATAAACCCTTTTTTATCTTCAATAAGTAGTGCAGTCATCAGTCGTCCCTCCATCTCACTTTGTACTCTTCTCAAAGTTTAGCATAACATTGTTACGCTGTAAAGAGGGTTTTCCATTTTGTCACCAAATTGAAACTTCTTTATTTATCAATGCTTGCACGCTGTTTCAGACTCGTCTCTGTTCCACAACCGATCACACTATTGCGTAACAACCCCAAAAACAGCAAAAAAATAAGCCAGAGAGATTGCTCTCTCTGGCCTAAAATTCAATTATGCGTTGATTGTAGTAACTACGCCTGAACCGACTGTTCTACCACCCTCACGGATAGCGAATCTCAGTCCTTCGTCCATAGCGATCGGTGTGATCAGCTCAACGTTCATGTCGATATGATCCCCAGGCATTACCATTTCCATTCCATCTGGAAGCTTGATGTTTCCTGTTACGTCTGTAGTTCTGAAGTAGAACTGTGGTCTGTAACCGTCAAAGAATGGTGTATGTCTTCCGCCTTCTTCCTTCTTAAGTACATATACCTGTCCTACGAACTTGGTATGTGGCTTAACGGATCCTGGCTTAGCAAGAACCTGTCCTCTTTCGATTTCAGATCTCTGGATTCCTCTTAGAAGTGCTCCGATGTTGTCTCCAGCCTGTGCAGAATCAAGAAGCTTTCTGAACATCTCTACTCCTGTACATACTACCTTTCTGGAATCTTCGGACAGTCCTACGATTTCAACTTCTTCTCCTACCTTAAGTACTCCAGTTTCCACTCTTCCTGTAGCAACTGTTCCTCTACCTGTGATGGTGAAGACGTCCTCTACTGGCATAAGGAATGGCTTGTCTGTCTGTCTTTCTGGTGTTGGGATGTAGCTGTCGATTGCAGCCATAAGCTCATGGATGCACTTAGCCTTTTCAGGATCTGTTGGGTTTTCAAGCGCTTCAAGTGCGGATCCTGCGATGATCGGTGTATCGTCGCCTGGGAACTCGTACTCTGAAAGAAGCTCTCTTACTTCCATCTCTACCAGCTCAAGAAGTTCAGGATCGTCCACCATGTCTGCCTTGTTCAGGAAAACAACGATGTAGTTGACTCCAACTCTTGATGCAAGAAGGATATGCTCTCTTGTCTGTGGCATTGGACCGTCTGCTGCAGATACAACAAGGATTGCTCCGTCCATCTGTGCTGCTCCGGTGATCATGTTCTTGACATAGTCGGCATGTCCTGGACAGTCCACGTGAGCATAATGTCTGTTTTCTGTCTCATACTCTACGTGTGAAGTATTGATTGTAATACCTCTTTCCTTCTCTTCAGGTGCCTTGTCGATCTGATCGTACTTTGTTGCAGTAGCTCCACCAGTCTGTGATAATACAGTTGTGATCGCTGCTGTAAGTGTTGTCTTGCCGTGGTCAACGTGTCCGATGGTTCCGATATTGACATGTGGCTTGCTTCTTTCGAATTTTGCTTTTGCCATTATTCTTTCTCCTCCTTAATATCTCTATTATGCGTTCTTCTTGCCTGCTATTTCTTCCTGAATGCCCTTTGGAACTGGCTCATAATGATCGAATTCCATTGAGTAAACTCCTCTACCCTGAGTTTTTGATCTCAGTGTAGTAGCATAACCGAACATTTCTGAAAGTGGTACGAATGATGCAACAACCTTAGCTCCTGCTCTATCGCTCATACCTTCAATTCTACCTCTTCTGGAGTTGATGTCACCAATAACATCTCCCATATATTCTTCTGGGACGATGACTTCAACTTTCATCATAGGCTCAAGAATTACTGGATCCGCCTTAGCCATAGCGTTCTTGAACGCCATAGAACCAGCGATTTTGAAGGCCATTTCATTGGAGTCGACATCATGGTATGATCCGTCTACAATCTTCGCCTTGAAGTTGATGGTTGGGTAACCACCGATAACACCAGCCTGTGATGCTTCTCTGATACCCTGATCTACTGCTGGAATATATTCTCTTGGAACAACACCACCGACGATGCCGTTTTCGAAGATATAATCTCCATCATGTGGGCTCAGTTCAATTACAGCATGACCGTACTGTCCACGTCCACCGGACTGTCTTACAAATTTACCTTCAGCCTTAACAGCTCTCTTGATGGTTTCCTTGTAAGCAACCTGAGGTGCACCGACATTACACTCAACTTTAAATTCTCTCTGAAGTCTGTCTACGATGATTTCAAGATGAAGCTCTCCCATACCAGCAATGATTACCTGTCCAGTATCCTGGTCGGTAAATGTCTTGAAGGTTGGATCTTCTTCAGCAAGCTTCGCCAGCGCAATACCCATCTTTTCCTGACCGGCTTTGGTCTTTGGTTCGATGGCTACAGAAATAACTGGCTCTGGGAATACCATCTGTTCAAGGATAATCTGATCTGTATCAACACATAGAGTATCTCCTGTTGTAGTATCCTTAAGACCAACAACAGCACCGATATCTCCGGCTCTAAGCTCTTCGATTTCCTGTCTGTGGTTGGCATGCATCTTAACAAGTCTTCCGACTCTTTCCTTCTTTCCGCCCTTTGTAGAGTTAACTACATAGGAGCCTGAAGTCATGACACCGGAGTAGATTCTTGTGAAAGCAAGTCTTCCGATGAAAGGGTCAGTTGCGATCTTGAATGCAAGTGCAGACATTGGAGCATCATCAGATGCTTCTCTTGAAGCTTCTTCACCGTCAGGAGTAACACCACCAACTGCTGGGATGTCTACTGGGGATGGAAGATAGTCTACTGCAGCGTCGATCATTTCCTGAACACCCTTGTTCTTATAGGAAGATCCGCAGATTACTGGTACGATTTCGTTGTTGATTGTTCCTTTTCTGAGTGCTCTCTTCATTTCTTCAACAGTGATTTCTTCACCGTCAAGATACTTCATGGTAAGCTCTTCATCAAGGTCAGCAACAGCTTCAACTAGCTTAGCTCTGAATTCATCAGCTCTTGCCCTGACTTCTTCTGGAATTGGTCCGACTTCGATTTCTTTTCCAAGATCATCAAGGTGAACGATTCCTTCCATAGTTACAAGGTCAACAACACCTTTGAATTCTGATTCGGATCCGATTGGAATCTGAATGGGAACTGCGTTGCACTTCAGTCTGTCGATCATTGTTTCAACGGACTTGAAGAAGTCAGCTCCTGTTGCATCCATCTTGTTGATGTATACGATTCTAGGAACTCCATATTTGTCAGCCTGTCTCCATACGGTTTCAGTCTGTGGTTCAACACCGCTCTTGGCATCAAGAACAGTTACTGCTCCGTCAAGAACTCTCAGTGAACGTTCAACTTCAACAGTGAAGTCTACGTGTCCTGGAGTGTCGATGATATTGATAACGTGTCCCTTCCAGTTTGCTGTTGTCGCAGCGGAAGTGATTGTTATACCTCTTTCTTTTTCCTGAGCCATCCAGTCCATCTGTGATTCACCTGTATGTGTTTCACCGATTTTATGAGTCTTTCCTGTATAGAAAAGTATACGCTCAGTTGTTGTCGTTTTACCTGCGTCGATATGTGCCATAATCCCTATATTACGAAACTTTTCTAAAGGGAATTCTCTTGCCACATGGACTCCTCCTCTCTTGATTATATTGCATAAAACTGTTTCAGCTATGCTAAAACAGTTTTATGCTCAAAATTAATATCTGTAATGAGCAAACGCCTTATTAGCTTCTGCCATTCTATGTGTATCTTCTCTCTTCTTGACAGCTGTTCCTGTGTTGTTTGCAGCATCCATCAGCTCTCCAGCTAATCTCTCTCTAGCATACTTCTCAGATCTCTTATCTACTGCCAGAAGCATCCATCTGATACCCAATGTCTGTCTTCTCTCTGGTCTTACTTCAATTGGAACCTGGTAGTTTGATCCACCTATTCTTCTTGACTTGACTTCGAGCAGTGGCATGATGTTTGTCATAGCTTCTTCAAATACAGTAACAGGATCTTTTCCTGTCTTCTCCTGTATGATTCCGAATGCTTCATAAACAATCTTCTGGGCTACACCCTTCTTACCGTCCTCCATAACGCTGTTAATAAGCTTAGTAACAACTTTGGAGTTGTAGATAGGATCAGCGAGAACTTCTCTTTTTGCAATATATCCTTTTCTTGGCACTTTTCTTCCCTCCTTAATTAAATTAATTCATCGGTACTCGGCAATTCCTGCCGCAAAGCGCTCTGTATATTCTATATGAATGAAAACCTACTATTTTCCAATATATATCCTAAACATAGCACTATGTTAATCTTGAATTACTTCTTGACCTTTGGTCTCTTAGCACCATACTTTGAACGGCTCTGCATTCTTCCTGCAACGCCAGCGCTGTCTAAGGCACCTCTTACAATATGGTATCTTACACCAGGTAAATCCTTAACTCTTCCACCTCTGATCAGAACAACACTATGTTCCTGCAGGTTATGTCCTACACCGCCGATGTATGCAGTTACTTCAAATCCGTTAACAAGTCTTACTCTCGCAACTTTTCTAAGCGCTGAGTTAGGCTTCTTAGGAGTAGTTGTCTTAACTACAGTACATACGCCTCTCTTCTGAGGAGCTTCCTTAAGGGCTGGTGAACCAGTCTTGTAAATTACTGTTTCTCTACCTTTTCTCACTAATTGGTTAATAGTTGGCATCATTTCACCTCCATTTTTTTTGGCTATCTATATTATTGTTAATATAGCAAATCATATTGGAACACAGGATGTTCCGTCCTGTGGATTCCATGGATAATTTTACGCTAAACTAAGATACTAATCTTTAATTTACTTTTAAGTTATTGTAAAGACTTTGCATCGCCTAGACAAAATCATGTCCAGAACCGGAAAAACCGGTTCTGGTCCATGTAAAATCACACAAAGTTTATTTTAGCACCATAATAAGTTGATGTAAAGAAAAATTATTCTTCTTCAAAAAGGTCTATATCATCAATTTCAGGCATTTCGACCATTTCATGTTCAGTCGACAGCTTGATATGGTTGTATCTTCTCATGCCTGTACCGGCAGGAATCAGTTTACCGATGATGACATTTTCCTTAAGTCCGAGCAGCGGATCGATTTTGCCCTTGATGGCCGCATCTGTAAGAACCCTTGTGGTTTCCTGGAAGGATGCTGCGGAAAGGAACGAATCTGTTGCAAGTGACGCCTTGGTGATACCAAGAAGAACCTGCTCTCCTTCAGCTTCCTGAAGGCCCATTGCCTTGACTCTCGCATTTTCATCGATGAAGTCGAATATGTCCACAAGTACTCCAGGCATAAGCGTTGTATCGTTAGCCTCGGAAACTCTGACCTTTCTTGTCATCTGTCTGACGACCACTTCGATATGCTTGTCATTGGTATCAACACCCTGAAGACGATAAACCTTCTGCACTTCTGCAAGCAGGTATTCTCTTACACCCTTGATCCCCTTGATTCTGCTGATATCGTGAGGATTGATGGATCCTTCTGTGATGCTGTCACCAGCTTCAATCACATCTCCGTCATGAACTTTAAGTCTTGATCCGAAGGAGATATCATAGGTGAATTCCTCACCGTCTTCTGAAAGCACGTAAACGACTCTCTTCTTCTTCGTTTCATCTATTCTTACTGTACCGTTGATATCGGATACCACTGCAAGTCCCTTAGGCTTTCTTGCTTCGAAAAGCTCTTCAACTCTAGGAAGACCCTGGGTGATATCTGAACCGGCAACACCACCTGTATGGAATGTTCTCATGGTCAGCTGTGTTCCTGGTTCACCGATACTCTGTGCAGCGATGATTCCGACTGCTTCACCGATATTAATTCTCTGTCCGGTAGCCATGTTCATGCCGTAGCACTTACCACACACACCGACTTTTGTCTTACAGGTGAATACAGAACGGATGTATACGCGCTTGACGCCTACTTCTTCAATTTTTTCAGCCATCAGCGGTTCGATATACTCGTTCTTTTCAACCATCACTTCTCCTGTTTCAGGGTTTTTGATGTCTTCAAGAGCATATCTTCCTGTCAGTCTCTCACTTAAGGTCTCTACTATTTCAGCACCCTCACGGATCGCTTCAATGTATATACCCTCTTCGGTTCCGCAGTCAGCTTCTCTTACGATAACATCCTGTGAAACGTCAACAAGTCTTCTTGTCAGGTAACCTGAGTCAGCGGTCTTAAGCGCTGTATCGGCATTACCCTTTCTGGCTCCGTGAGTGGAGATGAAGTATTCCGATATATTCAGACCTTCAACGAATGAAGCTCTGATCGGGAGTTCGACGATCTTACCTGAAGGGTTAGCCATAAGTCCTCTCATACCAGCAAGCTGCTTGATCTGGGACTTGGAACCTCTCGCACCGGAGTCAGCCATCATGAATATAGGATTGTACTGATCCAGGGAGTCCATCAGGGCATTAGCCACGTCGTCTGTTGTATCTGTCCATTTTTCGATGACTCTTTCATATCTTTCGTCTTCTGAAATAAGTCCTCTCTTGAACATGTTCTCAATCTTTTTGACTGTTGCATCCGCATCAGCCAGAAGTTCCTTCTTCTTTTCCGGAACGATCATATCCGAAATCGCAACGGTTACCGCTCCGATTGTGGAATAGTGGAAACCAAGTGACTTGATTTCATCCAGCATGACAGAAGTTCTTGTTGGTCCGTACTTGATGTAGCATCTGTTGATGATCTTTTCAAGCTGTTTCTTACCGACAAGGAAGTCTATTTCAAGGTTGAACTCGTTATCCGGATTTTCTCTATCTACAAATCCAAGGTTCTGTGGAATAGATTCGTTGAAAAGCATCATACCAAGAGTTGTCTTGATGATTGCTGATTTCTTCTGTCCATCCACTTTCTTGGAGAGTCTTACTTTTACAGTTTCCTGAAGTGTGACATTCTGAAGCTGATAGGACATGAGCGCCTCTTCCTTGGAAGAGAAAATCTTCATCTCGTTCTCAGGTACTTCTTTAGCCATTGTCAGGTAGTAGGCACCAAGGACCATATCCTGTGAAGGTACCGCAACCGGCTTTCCGTCTGAAGGCTTAAGGATATTTCCTGAAGCGAGCATAAGGAATCTTGATTCGGCCTGAGCTTCCATGGACAGTGGTACGTGGACCGCCATCTGGTCACCGTCGAAGTCGGCATTGTAAGCTGTACACACAAGCGGATGCAGCTTGATCGCTCTACCTTCTATAAGGACCGGCTGGAATGCCTGGATACCCAGTCTGTGCAGTGTAGGGGCACGGTTCAGAAGAACAGGATGGTCGGTGATGACCTCTTCAAGGATATCCCAGACCTGTGGCTGTATCTTTTCAACCATTCTCTTCGCTGACTTGATGTTATGTGCTGTACCGTTCTTGACCAGTTTCTTCATGACGAAAGGCTTGAACAGCTCAAGAGCCATTTCCTTAGGCAGTCCGCACTGGTACATCTTAAGCTCCGGTCCGACAACGATAACTGAACGTCCGGAGTAATCTACTCTCTTACCAAGAAGATTCTGTCTGAAACGACCCTGCTTACCCTTAAGCATATCGGACAATGACTTAAGTGGTCTGTTTCCAGGACCTGTTACAGGTCTTCCACGTCTTCCGTTGTCGATCAGGGCATCTACTGCTTCCTGGAGCATTCTTTTTTCATTTCTTACGATGATGTCAGGTGCACCAAGATCCAGAAGCTTCTTCAGTCTGTTGTTTCTGTTGATGACTCTACGATAAAGGTCATTAAGATCCGATGTCGCGAATCTTCCACCATCAAGCTGTACCATTGGTCTGATATCCGGTGGGATGACAGGGATAACATCGATGATCATCCAGTCTGGTCTGTTTCCGGACATTCTGAACGATTCAACAACTTCAAGCCTTCTTACGATTCTGATCTTCTTCTGGCCTGTTGCCGTCTTCAGATCATTCTTCAGCTCTTTGCCCATGACATCAAGGTCGATTTCTGCAAGAAGCTCTTTGACGGCTTCCGCACCCATCTTTGCAGTAAAGGATTCATAGCCTTCCTGCTCAACATATTCTCTGTATTCTCTTTCTGAAAGAATCTGCTTCTTCATCAGTGTGGAGTTCTTGGGATCAAGAACAACATATGATGCGAAATAAAGGATTCTTTCCAGAGATCTTGGGCTCATATCAAGGATAAGACCCATTCTGGATGGAATTCCCTTGAAATACCAGATATGGGATACTGGGGCAGCAAGTTCTATGTGCCCCATTCTTTCTCTTCTCACTTTGGACTTCGTTACCTCAACTCCGCAGCGGTCGCAGACGATTCCCTTATATCTTACTCTCTTGTATTTACCACAATGACATTCCCAGTCTTTCATCGGCCCGAAGATACGCTCACAAAAGAGTCCGTCTCTTTCCGGTTTCAGTGTCCTGTAGTTGATGGTTTCAGGCTTTTTTACCTCACCTCTTGACCAGCTTCTGATCTCCATTGGAGATGCCAGCCCGATCTTCAAGGCGTCAAAATTATTTAATTCTATCAAGGGTAATCCTCCCTTCAATTACTCTAAATCTTCAGCGAAATTATTTGAACTTACTTCTTCGAAATCATCCTCGTCTGTGATGACGTGGGTGCTTTCACTTATCTCCTCAGGAATATCGATGATGACATCTTCAGGGGAATCAATCTTGATTGCCTTGAGTTCCAGCGAAGCCTCTTCATACTCGGAATCTTCCTTGAGCTCGATTTCTTCTCGCTCATCGTTCAGTACCTTCACATTTAGGCAAAGGGCCTGAAGTTCCTTGATCAGTACCTTGAATGATTCTGGGACTCCTGGCTGCGGAATGTTTTCACCCTTGACAATGGCTTCATAGGTCTTGACTCTACCCACCACGTCATCGGATTTAACGGTCAGGATTTCCTGCAGAGTATGAGCTGAGCCATAAGCCTCAAGTGCCCAAACTTCCATTTCACCGAATCTCTGTCCACCGAACTGAGCTTTACCACCAAGTGGCTGCTGAGTGACCAGTGAGTAAGGTCCTGTACTTCTTGCGTGGATCTTGTCGTCGACCAGATGCGCAAGTTTCAGGATATACATGTATCCGACAGTAACTTCATTATCAAATGGCTCTCCTGTTCTTCCATCATAGAGCACAGTCTTACCATTTCTGTTGAATCCGGCTCTTTCCAGTGAATCTTCGATATCCTTTTCGGATGCACCGTCGAATACCGGTGTAGCTACATGCCAGCCAAGTTTCGCTGCCGCCCATCCAAGATGGACTTCAAGAACCTGTCCGATGTTCATACGAGATGGAACACCAAGCGGGTTCAGACAGATCTGCAGTGGTCTTCCATCAGGAAGGAACGGCATATCTTCTTCTGGTAGCACTCTTGAGATAACACCCTTGTTACCATGACGTCCAGCCATCTTATCTCCGACGGAGATCTTTCTTCTCTGGGCAATATAGCATCTTACGAGCATATTTACGCCAGGTGGAAGTTCGTCCTGATTTTCCCTTGTGAAGATCTTGATATCAACGATGATACCCGCTTCTCCGTGAGGTACTCTAAGTGAGGTGTCTCTGACTTCTCTTGCTTTTTCACCGAAGATTGCTCTCAGCAGTCTTTCTTCAGATGTAAGGTCGGTTTCACCCTTAGGGGTTACTTTACCGATCAGAATATCTCCTGATCTGACTTCAGCTCCAATTCGGATGATTCCTCTTTCATCGATATCCTTCAGTGAATCTTCACCCACATTCGGAATATCTCTTGTGATTTCTTCTGGCCCGAGCTTTGTATCTCTTGCTTCCGCTTCATATTCTTCGATATGTATGGAAGTGAAGACATCATCGCGTACAAGTTCTTCGGAAATCAGCATAGCATCCTCATAGTTGTAACCTTCCCATGTGATGAAGCCCATTCTGATGTTCTTACCCAGAGCGATTTCACCAAGGTCTGTGGAAGGACCATCTGCAAGAAGCGATCCTGCGTCTACATGTTCACCCTTGAATACAAGCGGCTTCTGGTTGATACATGTACCCTGGTTGCTTCTCTTGAATTTCAGGAGCTTGTAGTGATCAACTGATCCGTTGTCGTCTCTCTTGATCTTGATTTCATTACCGCTTACATAGATTACGGTACCCGCGTTTCTGGCTTTAGGAAGTACTCCTGAGTCCAGAGCTGCCTTGTACTCGATTCCTGTTCCTACATAAGGTGCAGCTGGCTTAAGTAGTGGAACTGCCTGACGCTGCATGTTCGAACCCATCAGTGCTCTGGATGCATCATCGTTCTCAAGGAACGGAATCATCGCAGTCGCAACGGATACGATCTGTCTTGGGGAGATGTCCATAAGGTCAACTTCCTCTTTAGGAATAACCAGTACATCTTCTCTGTATCTAACTGTTACTCTTTCATCAATGAATGTTGAGTTTTCATCCAGCAGTTCATTTGCCTGGGCAACCAGCAGTTCATCTTCTTCGTCAGCTGTAAAGTACTTGACTTCAGTTGTAACTCTTCCGGTGCCTTTTTCTACCAGTCTGTATGGTGTCTCGATGAAACCATATTCGTTTACACGTGCATAGGTAGACAGGGAGTTGATCAGACCGATATTCGGTCCTTCAGGCGTCTCGATCGGACACATTCTTCCATAATGTGAATGGTGAACGTCTCTGACTTCAAACCCGGCTCTTTCTCTTGAAAGACCACCAGGTCCCAGTGCAGAAAGTCTTCTCTTATGTGTAAGCTCTGAAAGAGGATTTGTCTGATCCATGAACTGTGACAGCTGGGAGGATCCGAAGAATTCCTTCACCGCTGCGGTTACAGGTCTGATATTGATCAGCGCCTGTGGAGTGATATTATCCTGATCCTGGATGGTCATTCTTTCCTTGACGACTCTTTCCATTCTGGAAAGACCGATTCTGAACTGGTTCTGAAGGAGTTCTCCCACAGATCTCAGTCTTCTGTTACCCAGATGATCGATGTCGTCTACATGACCGACGCCATGTCCAAGACCGATTTCATAGCTGATGCTTGCAAAAATATCATCCTTCAGCACATGCTTAGGGATAAGATTATGAATGTTTTTCTTCAGCTCTTCCTTTAATTCATCTTCTTCAAGGTTCAGATCCAGAATCGCCTTAAGCGTTGGATAGTGAACCATTTCCTTAATGTGAACTTCTTTAGGATCAAAGGATACAAATTCGGAAAGATTCACGAAGTAGTTTCCGATGATACGGACAACCTGTTCTTCAACAAGAATGTCCACGACATTAATCCCCGCTGCCATGACTTCATGAGCAGCTTCTCTTGAGATCTTGTCTCCCTTTGAAATCAGAATTTCACCAGTCTCTGCATTGATGACATCTTCTGCAGCGATGTGGTTGTAAAGTCTGCCTGCAATAGACAGCTTCTTATTGAACTTATAACGACCCACTTTTGACAGGTCATATCTCTTTGCATCAAAGAACAGTGAATCAATCAGGGATGTTGCACTGTCAACTGTTGGAGGTTCACCTGGTCTAAGTCTCTTGTAGACTTCCAGAAGACCTTCTTCATGAGTATTCGTATTATCTTTTTCAAGGGTTGCTTTTAAACGCTCATCCTCTCCAAAATAGTCAATAATTTCCTGATCGGAGTTGAATCCCATGGCTCTGGCAAGCACTGTTATCGGCAGCTTTCTTGTCTTATCGATCCTCACATTAATGACTTCATTGGAATCTGTTTCATATTCCAGCCATGCTCCACGGTTTGGAATAACAGTAGCTGCATAGAGTTTCTTACCTGTCTTGTCTATGCTTTCATTGTAGTATACACCTGGAGACCTTACGAGCTGTGAAACGATAACTCTTTCTGCTCCATTGATGATAAAAGTACCTTGCTCGGTCATTACAGGGAATTCTCCCATAAAGACTTCTTGCTCCTTGATTTCACCGGTTTCGATGTTTTCAAGTCTGATTTTTACTTTCATCGGTGCAGAATAAGTAGCATCTCTTTCCTTGCATTCCTCAATGGAATACTTGATGTTTTCTCGGTCCAGATGGAAACCCACGAATTTCAGAACCAGATTTCCACCATAGTTGGAAATAGGGTTGATATCGTCGAAGACCTCATCTAATCCTTCACTTAGAAACCAATTGTAGGAATCTAATTGAATCTCAATAAGATTAGGCATGTCATAGACGTCCTTAACCCTTCCGAAACTCATTCTCGTCCTCTTTCCTGTTGAAATTGGAACAGGATGTACCATTAGCATTCACCCCTTATATAAACTAAAATAACCAGAAAATGCGCATAGTATCCCTAGGGACTTTGCACTTCTGGATTGTGACCATACATTGCGGTTTAATCGCTTTTATCCGTTGATAACTGCGAAAAACCCCGTTTACTATTCTAACCTATTATTGTCTCTTTTACAAGAGTACGATTATATATATTATCATAATCTTAACATCTGGTCAATGGATTCATCTAAATTTCACCATGATTTCACCTGATGTGATCTCTTTACATATCATTTGTCTATTCAAGTCACCCCTGTCTCATCAATTCGGAAGATCCGACCACAAAATGAGCGGTTCACCTGTTCAGTCCGAAAATATAGCTAGTGCTTTAAACACTAGCTATCGTCAAAATACTGATTAATCTTTGCTCTTAAATATAAAACAGAAGTACTGATACCGCAAGTATTACTGCAAAGTAATGATACCATCTCTTTTTACTGCGATAGAGAAGATAAACGCTTCCCAGAATGACTGCTGAAGCTGCACCGATCTGAAGTACAGGCCACCTGTATAGCTGCACCCCTTCTGTAATCATAAACGTTCCAAGACCACCTGCAAGAAACACCGCTTTTAGCCAATCCGCCGCATCGCTTCTGTAAATCAGAATAACCTCAAGAAGCCACATGACTCCATATCCCACTCTGAGCGGAGCCACAAAATTGTAGGATCCGCTAGGTGACCCGAGCATTCTGAAAAGAAACAGATATAGAAAGAACGATACGACCAGAAGAATCATTCCACCGACTGCGACAAGGAGTCCTTTTCTGATCATCTCAGATGTGTTTACCATCACGATCTTCTCCTCGAAAACTATTTTATCCGCTGTCATAATAACGTGGATGACATTATGTCGGTTTCTCATTACGCCTTCTCTACTTATATTATATCACTGGCTGCAAATCCAAGATTATGTTAACACTAATTTCTTATTATCTTTGCACCAAAAGGCATCAGACTCAGCTTCGCCATCTTGAAGTTCTGTAGCCCAAACGGTATACCGATAACCGTCATGCAGAGTAAAATTCCGATAACAGCATTAACCACTGCAAGCTCAATGCCACCGATCACGATCCAGATGATGTTGACGAGAAAGGAACCTGCACCCATGGAAGTGAAGCTTACATCTCTTCCAAAGGGGGACAGCTGAAGACTGGCCATTTTGAAACACTGAATACCTACAGGTAGTCCAATGATGGTCACTGACCACAGTGCACCAAAAAGAAACCACAATATGGCAGGGATAAACCCGCCAGATAAAATCCATAAAACATTTCCGATCAGACTCATATCGATCATCTCCTTTGTACTTAAGTATAATGAGCGCAGATTAACGAATGATTAACTCGCGAAATTCTGATGAAAAGAAAAATCCGGTAATTTCTTACCGGATTTTTTAAGTTCATTCTTTAATTCGAATTACTTAACTTCTACTTCAGCGCCAACTTCTGTAAGCTTAGCAACAAGTGCATCTGCTTCATCCTTTGGAACGCCTTCCTTGATTGCCTTAGGAGCTCCGTCAACGATTTCCTTAGCTTCCTTCAGTCCAAGTCCTGTAGCTTCTCTAACAGCCTTGATAACCTTAATCTTTTCAGCTCCTGCTGCCTTAAGAATAACGTCGAATTCTGTCTTCTCTTCTACTGCTACTGCTTCACCAGCACCTGCTGCTGCTACTGGAGCTGCTGCGGATACACCGAACTCCTCTTCGCAAGCCTTAACCAGTTCATTTAATTCTAAAACGGACATTTCCTTGATTGCTGATATTATATCTTCTCTTGATACTGCCATTTATAGACACCTCCATATATTTTTAAACATTATTTTTTTAGGCGATTCGCCCGAGTATTGTATTATGCCTCTTTGCTTTCTGCAACTGCATTAAGCATATAGACAAGATTTGATAGTGGGGATTTGATGCTTCCAAGGAACTTCCCGATAAGCACTTCCTTTGCAGGAATCTTAGCAAGCTGATTCATCAGTTCTGCATCATAAACCTTACCATCTACATAACCACCCTTGATTTCAAGCTTCTTTGAAGCCTTGGAGAAATCAGCGATAAGCTTTGCAGCGGTAGTTTCATCATCATAACCGAAAGCCATGGATACTGGTCCTTCAAGGTACTGTTCAAGTCCCTCGATTCCAAGCTCCTGTGCAGCTCTTGTTACCATAGTGTTCTTGTACACTCTGTATTCAACGTTGTTCTTTCTAAGAGTGCTTCTTAGTTCTGTGTCCTGCTCAACATTGATGCCTTGATAGTTAACAAGTACAAGGGACTTTGCGTTCTGCATTTTTTCCTTGATCTCACTAACCTTCTGGGCCTTGATCTCTTTGTTGTTGTTCACTGTGTGTCCACCTCCTCACAGTTTATTAAACTGCTTATTCAAACATAATCAAAAAGGTCTCTCCAAGACGAGGAGAGACCTTTAGTTTAAAAACTATAAAGTACTCGCACCTCGGTAGGATTTATGATGTTACTCACCTACTGTCTTAGCATGCACGATTCAATTATTTAACTTCAAAAGTATAACATGTAGTGCTGATTAAGTCAACAATGATTAGTCAACAACTTTTGTTGGGTTAATCTTCACTCCAGGTCCCATTGTTGCAGAGACTGATACAGATTTAAGGTACTGTCCCTTAGCAGCTGCTGGCTTAGCCTTGATCAGCGCTTCCATAAGTGCCTTGAAGTTATCCTTCAGCTTTTCTTCTCCGAATGACTTCTTACCGATTGGAACGTGAACGATAGATGTCTTGTCGACTCTATATTCAACCTTACCAGCCTTGATGTCTGCAATAGCCTTAGCTACATCAAATGTAACTGTACCGGACTTTGGATTTGGCATAAGACCCTTAGGTCCGAGCACTCTACCAAGTCTACCAACAACACCCATCATATCAGGAGTTGCTACAACAACATCAAAGTCAAACCAGTTTTCCTTCTGGATCTTATCAAGATAGTCTTCAGCTCCAACGTAATCTGCTCCAGCTTCAGTAGCTTCAGTAGCCTTAGCTCCCTTTGCAAATACAAGAACTCTGACAGTCTTACCTGTTCCGTGTGGTAATACTACCGCACCTCTGACCTGCTGGTCAGCATGTCTTGGATCTACTCCAAGCTTAACATGTAGTTCGATTGTTTCATCAAACTTAGCCTTTGCAGTCTTGACTGCTAATTCAAGTGCCTCCTGTGGAGTGTATAACACACTCTTATCAACAAGCTTTGCACTTTCTACATAATTCTTACCCATTAATTTTGCCTCCTTCGTGGTTTTAACGGTTTATTGCCTCCCACTTTATTAGGTTGTCTTATTCAACGATAGTAACGCCCATACTTCTTGCAGTACCTTCAATCATAGACATTGCTGCCTCAACTGATGCTGCATTAAGGTCTGGCATTTTTGTTTCTGCAATTGTTCTAACCTGATCCTTGGTAAGCTGTGCTACCTTGGTTCTGTTTGGAACGCCTGATCCACTTTCAATTCCTGCTGCCTTCTTGATGAGTACAGCTGCTGGTGGTGTCTTCAGGATAAAGCTGAAAGATCTGTCCTGATACACTGTGATCACTACTGGAATTATATATCCAGCCTTATCTGCAGTTCTTGCATTGAATTCCTTACAGAATCCCATAATGTTCACACCGTGCTGTCCAAGTGCTGGTCCAACTGGTGGTGCTGGTGTTGCCTTTCCTGCAGGAAGTTGTAACTTGATCATTCCTGTAACTTTCTTTGCCATGAGTTTATTCCTCCTATACTGTGGTAGATTGCGGGTATTTTACCCTCCCACTTATTTAAGACCCAAAGGGTCAATAAACCTAGTAAATTTTTTCAATCTGGTTAAAGTCGAGTTCTGCTGGAGTTGCTCTACCAAACATCTCTACTTCAACCTTGACCTTATGCTTATCGTTGTTGATTTCAACAACAGTAGCAGGGAATCCCTTGAACGGTGTTGCGATGATCTTGACGCTTTCGCCAATCGCAAGATCGATCTTGGCATGGGCTTCTGCAATACCCATGGATCTGACCTCTTCATCGGTCAATGGAACGGGATTGTTTGACTTCGCGCCGACAAAACCGGTGACACCTCTAGTATTTCTTACGATATACCAGGATTCTTCGGTCATTATCATTTTAACGAGAACATATCCGGGAAACTTTTTCTTCAGGACGACCTTTTCCTTGTCATCCTTTCTTTCGATGACTTCTTCCATAGGAACTTCAACACCCTGTAAAAGATGTTCAAGGTTTCGGTTTTCAATCGCCTTTTCAAGGTTAACCTTGACTTTGTTTTCATAACCTGAATATGTATGAACAACGTACCAACGTGCTTTTTCTTCCATACGAAATTAGAGGAGCAGACTAAATGCTACCCCTTTCCTCCTTACATTAAAGTTTAAATAGAATCTCGGTCAAAAGACCATTGTAAATAAAATCTGCAATCGCAATCAGTACGATATAGATCGCAACGATAGCAGATACTACGCCAATAGCTTTCTTGACTTCCTCTTTGGAGGGCCAGGTTATCTTCTTTATTTCGTTTCTTGTCTCTTTTACAAAACTGACGAGTCCTTTGCTATTTGAAGCCATGAAATCACATCCTTAGTCTGTGTTACTTTGTTTCTTTATGTGCAGTATGCTTCTTGCAGAATTTGCAATACTTGCTCATTTCCAGTCTTTCTGGATTGTTCTTCTTGTTTTTCATTGTGTCGTAGTTTCTCTGCTTACACTCTGTGCATGCTAAAGTCATTCTTGTTCTCACTTTGAGCACCTCCGTACTTTATAGTTTTGCTGACATCATAAATAGCCCCTTTTTCGCAGGGTATTACTAAATTACTTTATCATATGCTCCCACCCATGTCAAATAAAAATCAGGATTATTTTTGGAGCACAATGATAAAAACCGGTCTGAATTCCACCGGTATATCTCTACACCGTTCCGTTAAAAAAGGACTGGATAACCAGTCCTTCAATTTTAACTTAAATCTTATGCGTTGATTGTAGTAACTACGCCTGAACCGACTGTTCTACCACCCTCACGGATAGCGAATCTCAGTCCTTCGTCCATAGCGATCGGTGTGATCAGCTCAACGTTCATGTCGATATGATCCCCAGGCATTACCATTTCCATTCCATCTGGAAGCTTGATGTTTCCTGTTACGTCTGTAGTTCTGAAGTAGAACTGTGGTCTGTAACCGTCAAAGAATGGTGTATGTCTTCCGCCTTCTTCCTTCTTAAGTACATATACCTGTCCTACGAACTTGGTATGTGGCTTAACGGATCCTGGCTTAGCAAGAACCTGTCCTCTTTCGATTTCAGATCTCTGGATTCCTCTTAGAAGTGCTCCGATGTTGTCTCCAGCCTGTGCAGAATCAAGAAGCTTTCTGAACATCTCTACTCCTGTACATACTACCTTTCTGGAATCTTCGGACAGTCCTACGATTTCAACTTCTTCTCCTACCTTAAGTACTCCAGTTTCCACTCTTCCTGTAGCAACTGTTCCTCTACCTGTGATGGTGAAGACGTCCTCTACTGGCATAAGGAATGGCTTGTCTGTCTGTCTTTCTGGTGTTGGGATGTAGCTGTCGATTGCAGCCATAAGCTCATGGATGCACTTAGCCTTTTCAGGATCTGTTGGGTTTTCAAGCGCTTCAAGTGCGGATCCTGCGATGATCGGTGTATCGTCGCCTGGGAACTCGTACTCTGAAAGAAGCTCTCTTACTTCCATCTCTACCAGCTCAAGAAGTTCAGGATCGTCCACCATGTCTGCCTTGTTCAGGAAAACAACGATGTAGTTGACTCCAACTCTTGATGCAAGAAGGATATGCTCTCTTGTCTGTGGCATTGGACCGTCTGCTGCAGATACAACAAGGATTGCTCCGTCCATCTGTGCTGCTCCGGTGATCATGTTCTTGACATAGTCGGCATGTCCTGGACAGTCCACGTGAGCATAATGTCTGTTTTCTGTCTCATACTCTACGTGTGAAGTATTGATTGTAATACCTCTTTCCTTCTCTTCAGGTGCCTTGTCGATCTGATCGTACTTTGTTGCAGTAGCTCCACCAGTCTGTGATAATACAGTTGTGATCGCTGCTGTAAGTGTTGTCTTGCCGTGGTCAACGTGTCCGATGGTTCCGATATTGACATGTGGCTTGCTTCTTTCGAATTTTGCTTTTGCCATTATTCTTTCTCCTCCTTAATAACTGAACATTACATATTCTATTATAATATTTTTTTCTCTAGATGACTAGTCCCTACAACGGAGCCTGGTGTTCCGAAGCATAAAGGGAATAAATGGAGCCCATAAGCGGGATTGAACCGCTGACCTCCACCTTACCAAGGTGACGCTCTACCGACTGAGCTATATGGGCATTAATCTCACCTCATCAAGTTTACTAAAAACCCAAATATATGTCAATAGCTTATCTGGAATTCTTATGATGAAGCATCTGCAAGGTTTCGGGACAGTTTTTTCCTGATTCTCTGGATGGCATTATCGATGGCTTTCTCCTCTTTATCTAGAACAGCAGCGATTTTAACATAGCTGACACCCTGAAGATAGAGTCGAAGAACACGATATTCAAAATCAGAAAGAGAATTTCTGATTTCCATGTTGATCTCCTGAGTTTTCTCTACATCGATATAAAGCGACTCCGGATCTTCCTTCCTGCTGGTGATGAAGGTATCCATGTAATTCTTGTCGGTCTCTTCATGGTACAAAGGCTTGTTCAGAGAAACGTATGTATTGAGCGGAATATGTTTCTGACGGGATGCCGCCTTCAGCGCCGTCATGATCTGCCTTGTGACGCAGATATCCATGAAGGTCCTGAAACTTGCCTGCCTGTCCCCACTGAAGTCCTTGATGGCTTCGTAAAGACCGATCAGACCTTCCTGCATGATATCTTCCACTTCTCCGCCTACGATGAAATAGGCGCGGGATTTATTGCGGACATAAGGAAGATATTTGGCCGTGATAAATTCTGAAGCATATTTGTCTCCATTCTGAGCAAGGCTGACAATTTCTTCATCGGTTAAAGTGTTGTATTTTCTCTCTTCCTTCGTCAAAACTGTTCCTCCTTCTGAATGATACAAAAGATTACGAAACTTGTGAACTACTCCTCATTGAAATGAGGAGCTTCTTTTCATAGTCACGAACAATCAGTGCATGAATGCAATGTTTGCTGCTACCTATGTGGGAAGTCCATACCCTATACTGCTACTCATGAATTTGAGTTACACAGCTACTTTTATTCTGATTGGGCTGCTTAATCCTTTTATGGGCATGAGCAGTCCTTTATTTTGTTTTTCCTCATAGAGCCTCAGGATGTTGTATGCACCAACACTGTCTGCATTGAACTTCACATGATTGTCTATGAAGAGCCCTCTATGCTTTCTTTTGGCTTTCGTAGCATAGGTCTTATTGACTTTTGGAGCAAAGGGACTCACCTGACTGCTGTAATTTTCCTTAGTCTTGATAAGTTCTATTCCTTTTGTCCTCAATTTGTACTGGAGATAGAAATACAGCTTCTCATAAGGTAATCCATGCAGCTTTTGGTTCGTTACTTTTCCTAAGTTGCTGTTTTCTCTTATGTTCTTGATATCTCCGATGACAACCTTAGAGATGCCATTCTTCTCACAGTAAGCTACTATTTCTTTTGTCGCACAATGGAAGAAATGATGAAGCTGTAACTGCTTTTTCTTTTGAAGATTTATGATTTTCTTTGTTGTAGAAGCATACTTCTTTCCACTGGCGATTTGCTGCTTACTGGTGATGGATTGAAAATGAGCTATTTTTTTATTGAAATAGTGGCTGATTTCCAGGTATTTTGTGCCACTTACGATAAAACTTTTACCTTCATTGTCATAACAGGTAAACAGGTTTTTGATGCCAATATCAATGGAAAGATAATGTTTGTTATCTTTATTGAGCTGCGCCTCTTCTATTTCGTAAACAACATTAATCTGATAAGTTTTATCCTTTAAAGGTTTAAACTCAATGGTCTTAATTTTCTCTGTGACCGCTGAAAATTCTTTTATTTTCAGACTTAAATATTTGGAGTCAAAAGAGAAATTATCTTTAAGGTATTCTTTTTGTTGCTTTGGAATAGAAAAATTTATGGTGTCTTTGGATATTTTATTGAAGCCGTTATTTAGAAAGGTGAAGTTGAACAAGGAATTCTTCTCCTTGAATCTTGGAGGCTTTGGATTCTTTATGCCTTTAGATTTCTGAAGCTCAAAAAAACTCTTCCAGGATTTCTGAAGCCTATCCAGCACATCTTGTGCTGTCTGTGAGGGCAGGTTCTTATACCAGAATTCCTCTTTTAGTCTTTTCTTTTGGTCATACCAGTTTGGAAAAGAAGAAAAACCTAATTCTATATAGTTTTTCTTCTCATAATTGGCAATGTTCCACAGCTTTGCAGATGAAAAAGCAAATGCGTTTAAGACATTTAATTCTTGTGCTGTAGGCTTATAGATGATTTTCTTCGTCAAATGCAAAGCGTTTTTACTCCTTTCCTTTTTGGTTTTCAATATACCTCTTAATGTTTTCTTCACTGGTAGAACCAACAGTTTCGATATAGAAGGATGAGTTCCATAAAGTGTTTTTCCATAACTGTTTGCTTATTTCTGGAAATTGAAGGAATAACTTTCTTCCCGTTATTCCTTTACACATCTTTACAATGTAAGACGGTGAAATCTTAGGATGTGCTGAAACGAACAGATGGATGTGGTCCTCATTGCATTCCATAGCATGAATGATAAAGTCTTTTTCTTTTGCTATAGTAAGCAGCTCTTCCTTTAAGTATTCCTCCACTTTACCATTTAAGATTTTGCGCCTGTACTTCACAGTCCATACGATATGATAATTGATGTTGTAGACACAGGTTCTGGCTTTTGTTAAATTACTTCTCATACATATAATATACCATGGATTGAGAGATAACTCAATAAATTCAGCAATTAAAGCAAATACACATAGTCTGCTATGAAGCGGAGAAATTCATCTCCTCATTGAAATAAGGAGGGTTCTTTCTCAATTACCTAAACTTATTTAAAATTATCAGACAAAAATGGCTAAAAGTCAAGCTTTCAGCCATTTCTACGCATTTTTTCCAGTTTTTCCTTGGACTCCTCATCCATATGATCAAGAAGCTTCATGGATTTTCTATGGGAGAGGTTTTCCGTCTTCTCACTGATGCTTTTTTCCGCCTCTTTAAAAGATACACGGAACTCAAGTGAGCTCATCCTCTGTGCACCTCTGCCGAAGATGATCTGCTGCTCGAGATTGTCCGAAGTCACAACAAGAACCTCGACTTTTCTCCCCACCAGATCAACAGCACGCTCTATATAAGCGTCAGCCGTCTCCTTGTCCTTTGTATAGACAACCTCGACCGAAGTCCTCATTTCTTTATGCCTCTTGTTACCGGACACTCTGTGCGCGTCAAAGACCACGCATACCTTTGCACCGTAAAAACTGGCATAGTTGATCATATATTCGATCAGCTTGTCTCTGGCAGCACCAAGCTCAAGTTCTTTGAGCTCACTCCAGGAGTTGATTACATTATAACCGTCAATAAATACCCTCTTCATATCAAAAATGGGGACAATTGTCCCCACTCCTCCATCTTCATTACTTTACTTTGGTAATTCTGGATTTCATCACTTCATACATCAGGATTCCGGCAGCAACCGACGCGTTAAGGGAATTGACCTTACCCACCATAGGAATGCTTACGATACCGTCACATTTTTCTCTGACAAGTCTTGATAGTCCTTTTCCTTCGTTACCGATCACAAGGGCTACACCGCCGTCAAAATTCGTATTGTAGCTGAAGGAATCGCCCTTCATATCCGCTCCATAGACGAATACACCTTCTTCCTTCATTTCATCGATGATTCTCGGAATATTGGTCACTTTTGCGATGGCCATATGGTTGACTGCACCAGCTGATGTTTTAAACACTGTCGAGTTTACACCGACGCTTCTTCTCTTTGGAATGATCACACCATGAACGCCTGAAAGCTCTGCTGTTCTTATGATCGAACCCAGGTTATGCGGATCTTCGATTTCATCCAGGATCATGATAAACGGCTTTTCATTGCGATCCGATGCAATCTTCAGGATATCGGCAAGCTCCACATAACGGTAAGGTGTGATATATGCCACTACCCCCTGATGATGAGGTGAATTGGCTATAGCATCAAGCTTTCTTCTGTCCACTTCAATGACAGGAATCCCTTTCTCTTTTGCAATGGAAATGATCTTGATGACAGAACCTGTTGAGTCACCTTTGGATACCAGAATCTTCTCTACAGTAATCTTGCTGTCAAATGCCTCAAGTACAGGATTTCTCCCTTCTATGACATTCTCATTGATCTCCTGCTCAACCACCGCTTCTCTAGGCGCTCTTGGTGCCCTGTCTCTTCTCTTTCTCTTTTCTTCTTCTTTATTGAATTCATACTCGATTCTTCTTTTATTGTCTTTCTTCGTCATGATTTTCTCCTTCTTCAATGATTTTAAATGAAAGGTCAATGATCTCTTCTAATCGCGCATCTCTCCCTATGAGATACAGATAACCAATTAAAGCTTCAAAACCACTGGCTCTTTTATAATCCAGAAGGTCTGCATTTTTAGGGATGGTATGTGATTTTGTGTTTCGTCCTCGTTTGTAGATGTAAATTTCATCCTCACTTAAGCTGTCCTCTATGCCGCTTATGATTCTGCTCTGGCTGGACGCCTTCACATAACCCACAGCTTTAACATGAAGATCTTTTGGCAGCATATTCGGATAGCCAAGAAGCAGTCTTTCTCTGACATGATTCTCATATACACTGTCTCCGATAAAGGCAAGGGAAAGAGGATTATAATTTCTTGCATCTGATTCGCTGATCGGTCTTACCTGTTCCATCATTACTCCCGTAAACTGTTTATTTTCATTATATCTTTCTTTGAATGCAAATGACATAGTCCGCCATAACGCTTCACTAATATATGATAGAAAAAAGGATCTGATGTGAATCAGACCCTTTGTGATGCCGATTATTTTGAGTAGTACTCAACGATCAACTGTTCATTGATTTCGATTGGCAGCTCTTCTCTCTGTGGCGCTCTAGTGATAGTCGCCTTGAAGTTTTCAACTTCCTTTGAAATGTATCCCAGTGGTGAAGCTGAGAGATTGCTGAAGTTATCAGCAAACATTTCTGTCTTTCTTGACTTCTCTCTAAGTTCTATAACGTCACCGACGCTTAGTCCATAAGAAGGAATGTCGATCTTCTTACCGTTCACTGTGAAATGACCGTGGTTTACCATCTGTCTTGCCTGTCTGATTGATGAGGCGAAGCCCATTCTGTATACCATGTTGTCGAATCTCATTTCAAGTAAGTTAAGAAGCATTGCACCAGTCTGTTCCTTACTCTTCATAGCCTTATCAACGTATCTTACGAACTGCTTTTCAAGTACTCCGTAGTAGTTTCTAAGTCTCTGCTTTTCAAGCAGCTGAACACCATACTCAGAGAGCTTCTTATCTGCTCTGGATGTTCCTCTCTTAGATCTGTTCATTGCCTTAGGATGACCTACAACATTCAGACCTAATCTTCTTGCTGTTTTAAAACGTGGTCCCATCATTTTTGCCATTTTGTGTTTACCTCCAAAAATTAAATACTTTGCCGCGGTATTTTTTTATCTTTTGGATATGCCATAAATCATTGTAACTTCTTTAGACCCAAAAGTCAAAGATTTTATTTCAATATTCCCGCTGAACCTCAAAGGAAATATTGAGTTAAAAAGAACCACGGCCATCCTATTTATCTGCGCCTGAAGCACCGCCGCTTTTCAGCATAGTTTCGAACCCCTCGGATATGATGATTTCATTATCATGAGTCACCCATATCGCATGAGCACCTTCTATCATCTTAAGCATTTCTTTTCCCTCTTCCAAAGTTGAGAGGAATAATGTAGTGGACATGAAATCCGCAAGTCCGGAGTTCTCCATAACAACTGTAACAGCCTTGAACTGAGTTCCCGGCATAAGGGTTGCAGCATCAATCAGATGATGATACTTTTTCCCATCTGCCACATAGTATCTCTGGTAGTCTCCTGAAGTAACCACAGAAATATTGTTTCCGAATACAGTATCCAGGCCTTTATCATCCGTAAATACAGACTTATCAGGATTCTGTATTCCGATTCCCCAGCGGTCTTTAACTCCATCTAGAGGTTTATCCAGCGCTTTGACATTACCGCCTGCGCTGATGATGAGGGATGTATGTCCCTTATCGCGCATCTTCTCTGCAATCTGCTCCGTCGCAAAGCCTTTGGCCACCGCACCGACATCCAGACTCATCTCAGGATCTTCAAGATATACCGTTCCCGCTTCCTCATCGACAATGACCTTATCAATATCGGTATGTGCGTTCTTCTCTTCCAGCAAGGACATAGGGGGAATCTTGGCGTTATCAGGATCAAATTCAGCTTCTTCTCTATACTGGCTCCACACTCTAAGGACTGGTCCCATGGCGATATTGGCCTTGCCTGTTGTTTTACCATACCACTCTTTGGAAAAGAGAATCAGATCGATGATTCTATCGTCCACTTTAACCGGTGCTTTACCTGCGTTGTCGTTGATGGTTTTGATGTTGTTTATACCCTCATAGTCGTTGTAGATATCATATAGCTCATGATACTCTTTGAATTCCGCTTGAATCTCCTTAAACAGCGCCTCAAACTCTTCTTCAGTGTCCTTATAGGCTATAACTGTTGTAACCGTATCAAAATAGTCGAAAAAGGTATTCTTGTAATTGGTCTTGACCTCTCCCTTTGATTCTGCCTGACATCCGGAAAGCACCATCAGTATCAGCAGTAAAGGAGCAACAATTTTTGAAACTCTCCTCATATTTCCTCCCATAATAGGTTATTTATTCTTATATTACACAGAAAATTATATCATACGTTCAATGAATTACTTCATTATATTCCTTAAGATTTCTTGATAATCATAGAGACTGGGGGATTCATTTCATTTAAAAAGCTCCTCCATTACTGGAGGAGCTTCATTAGTTAAAAACTATTTTGCGTTTTCAGCAGCTTCTGCGAATGCAGCCATGTATCCTGCAACCTTGATGGATACTGTTGAAGTAAGATCTTCTTCAGCTGGAACGCCTTCAGTGATCTTCATTCCTGCAACTTCGTCAGCAGTCTTACCCTTCATCCAGTTAGCAAGTTCTAGAGCCTGTTCGAACCATTCCTTGCCAATCTTTGAAGCAGGCTTCATGCCATATTCGTCACCAAGTTCAACCTTGGACTTGATAGCAGCAGCCTTATCGTTTGTAACCTTACCGTCTTTGTCAAAAGCAACCTTAGTCTGAGCAACGTCGATTACTGTTCCTGCAACTGTTCCATCAGCCTTAAGAGCTGTAGCAACTACAGTTGTGTCAACCTGAGCAAGAGCTCCGTTTTCACCTTCAGCTGACTTTGACTTAGCTATTGATACTTCAGCACCAAGACCAACCTTTTCTGCGCCTTCAACTTCGATAGCGTTAGCATAAGCCTTCTCTAAAGCAGCGATGTATCCTTCAACCTTGATTGTAACTGTTGTCTTAAGATCTTCTTCGTCTGGAACTGTTTCTACAAGCTTCATTCCCTTAACTTCGTCGACTGTCTTACCAATCATCCAAGCTTCGAATGCAGCAATCTGCTCGAACCATTCTTTACCGATCTTTGAAGCAGCCTTCATACCGTACTCGTCACCAAGTTCGATCTTTGTCTTACCAGCAACAGCTGTGTCAGATGTTAACTGCATTTTGTCGTCAAATCCTACTTTGTCCTGAGCTGTATCGATTGATACGCTTACGATCTTACCGTCAGCATCAAATCCTGCAGCAACCATAACTGTGTCAACCTGTCCTGTAGCAGCACCTTCAGCAAGATCCTTTGATTTGCCGATTGATGTAACTAGTCCAAGACCAACCTTTGCGATTGAACCTGCTTCAGCTGGTGTTTCAGCTGGTGTTTCAGCTGGTGTTTCAGCTGGTGTCTCTACTGGTGTTTCAGCTGGTGTTTCAGCTGGTGTTTCTGTCTTAGCACAACCTGCTAATACTGAAAGTGCTAATACTGATGATAATACTAATGAAATTACTTTTTTCATGTTTCCCCTGTCCCTCCGTGTGTTTTATTATTTGTATTTACTACTTCTTTATTCTAATACATTGTTAATCATCAAACAATACCTTTTAATAAACTTATTACATTAACAATTATTTCACATTTAACAGTATAAATAGACATTCTGGATAGCTTTAATCTCTAAAATCGTTAACAGAAAACAATGTCGACTTACATGAAATCAATTTCTTGCACTATTTTTGAACAAAATAGTATAAATTTCTGCTTTAGTCATAAATTTCTGCTTGTTTATCAATAAAGCCGGGTATTGATAAATCTATCACTACCCGGCTTTTATAGCTAAACTGTTAACTTCTCTTGGACCATCTTACCCCACTGGGTGTATCCTCGAGAATAATACCCTGATTCATCAAATCATTTCTGATCTTGTCCGCCATTGCAAAATCTCTGTTCTTTCTTGCTTCATTTCTTTCTTCTATCAGTTTTTCAATTTCTTCCTCAAGGGATCCACCAAACGGATTCTGCATGATTCCCAGTGGCGAACCAAGTTCAATAAGAAGATCAATCGCATGCTTTACCAGCTTTTGAGAAGAATCTTTGTTAATTCTTATATTAACTTCACGAATCAGTTCAAAAATCACTGAGATTCCATCTGCTGTATTGAAGTCATCATCCATCTTCTCGATAAAACGTTCCTTATAACGGTTCAGTTCTACAACAACCGACTTTTCTTTCTCACTGATTTCCTCTTTTTCATTATTGAGGTATCCATTCAGGATATTAAGGGCATTATACATTCTTTCAAGACTCGCCTTAGCTGCATCAAGTACTTCTACCGTGAAATTAATCTGCGTCCTGTAATGACCTGAAATCATAAACAGACGGATAACTTCCTGATCGTATTTTTCCAGAATCTCTCTTGCTGTAAAGAAGTTGTTGAGAGATTTACTCATTTTCTTGTTGTCCACATTGATGAACGCACCATGGAGCCAGTACTTGGCAAAGGTTTTGCCTGAACGCCCTTCACTCTGAGCAATTTCATTTTCATGATGAGGGAAGATGAGATCTGTACCTCCAGCATGAATGTCTATTGTCTCACCCAGAAGATTCAGCGCCATGCATGAGCACTCAATATGCCATCCAGGTCTGCCGTTTCCCCATGGACTTTTCCATGAAGGTTCAAAAGGCTTGGCATTCTTCCATAGTGCAAAGTCCATAGGATCCTGTTTTCTTTCGTCTACATCCACTCGAGAGCCTGTCTGCAGATCTTCCAGTTTCTGACCTGACAGTTTTCCATATCCGACGAAGGATTTTGTGGAATAATAGACGTCTCCGTCCACTTCATAAGCATAACCCTTTTCGATCAGCTCTTCGATGAAGCTGATTATTTCACTGATGTACTCTGTAGCCCTTGGATTGACCGTTGCTCTTTTGATTTTGAGCTTGTCTGCATCCTTGTAGTATTCCATGATATAGTGATCACCCAGTTCTTTCACTGTAGTTTCTGTATCCTGAGCTTTCTTGATCATTTTATCATCTATATCGGTGAAATTCTGAACGAAATTCACTTCATATCCTCTATACTCCAAATACTTTCTAATCGTATCGAAGATAATGAAGGTCCTGGCATTCCCGATATGAAAAAGATTGTACACTGTAGGTCCACAGACATACATTTTTACCTTACCTTCTTCTATTGGGATAAACTCTTCCTTTTTCCTGGTTAATGTATTATAAACCTTCATAACCTTCCTCCTAAAAATCTAGATCATTCTGTCTAGTTTATTCTATCACTTTCGAGCGGATAATTTCCACTATATTATTTAATGAAGCTTCAGTGATGGCCCCATTCCGATCTTTTATGTCAAATGCGGCATCTTTTCCGACGATGATTCTTTGCGGAATCCCAATGAGGTCATAATCATAAAATTTGCTGCCTATACGATCTTTCCGGTCATCATAAAGGACTCGAATTCCTTCCGACTTCAGGAGCGCATAGAGTTTCTCTCCCATTTCAGTTCCCTTCTCGCTTCTTGGATCTACTACAGCCACAACAGCCTGAAAACTTGAAATGTCTTGGGGAAAATCAGATCCGATATCATCTCGGTAATGTTCGGCCATGGCAAGCAGAATTCTGTCTATGTTGATATAACCAAGGCTTAAGCTGTGGTATTCAAAATCTCCTTTTAAGGACTGCACCCGTATTTTTTCCGGGTGGATACGGACCTCTCCAACCAGCCAGCCGTCAAAAGCTTGCTCTCTCAGGGCAACAGAATGAAAATCACCTGTAAAATGTCTGCCATAGGTAAGCCCCTTTAAGTGATGGTCTGTGGAATTTGCACCCGCTATATACTGCCTGTCTTTTCTTATTCCTGAATCAATGATGATCCGATCGACTTTAAGATCCTTAGGTCCCGCAAATCCCACTTCTGCTCCTGTGAGTTCCTTAACAAGTTCAGGTGAAAGAACGCGAAGTGAGTCCTCTTTAATACCAAGAACTCTTGTCACCGCTTCCATATCCACATCTCTGTGACCTTCAACCAGCACAGCATATTTTGAGCTTCCATCAGTATAAAGCATAGTTTTAATCACCTGTTCAGGTGATACTTTTAAAAACCTGCATAGGTCATCAATGGTACGTATAGCCGGTGTATGTACTTTAATCAGATCATTCGCGTTGAGCGTACCCGTTTCACTCAGTTCTCCTTTGTTTTCTTCAGATTCGCCGTAGAAATGATCTTGTCCGCCAAGTGTTCTGTAATAGCAACCACCTCGATCCATCTCACAGACAATACCCAGCTTCTTCATGACAGACATCATCAGCTCCTGCACCGAGCTTTGTTCCATACCAAGAACGGATAACCCTATGACATTCTGAGATTTTGTTTTCCAGAAGGATTCATACTGATTATTTCTGAATTCTATCTCTTCCTTGGTGTAGATTTTCAGCGGGATATCTTTATACGAAGCTGAGAATGTACGATTGTATTCATGCAGCGACTGATTGTAGCTCAGAAGATCCTTTTTACCGGATATAGCGACCTCGCTGAACTCGTTAAGACACTCTTCAACCGCCATCTCTATCCTTTTCCTCAGAATCAGCCCCAGTGTGGTATAACAGGCTCTTCCATCTATTCTCTTCAGAAATCCCGCACGTTCAACAACTGATTCTATGTTATTGTGATCCCTGGTCTGGTCAGGTTTCATCGTACGCAGCAGCAGTTCTTTAATCTTCATTGTAAACCTCTCAATTCTTCTGTTTCATATTTTAGACTTCATTCTTCTATTATACCCAATCGATTGCCATCTTTGTACTAAAATCAAATCTGCAGCATAGAAAAAAGGATGCGCATTGCGCATCCTTAAATATAAGATCGTATTAATTTTATAGGAAATTTGAAAGTACGAATCCACCGATGATACCGCCAACGATACCAGCAAGGATTGTGCTTGCATTGATTTTCTTTCCGGCGAAGACGTCAGCAAAGAATAATCCTGTACCTGCTGCCCATGCCATATCGATCCATGCTGTTCCTGACTGATAAACCATTCCAAGTCCATGGTTCAGTGCCCACATTGTACCAACGATAAATGCTGCAGCCATCCAGCCGCCTATTGGACCAAATGCTTCAACCAGTTTACCCCACATCATGGAGATCAGGAATGGAAACATAAATCCGCCAACAATTGTTGTGATAATATTAGTTAGTTCCATTATTTATACCTCCTATCCCTTACTTCGCTGTGTCTTTGTTGAAAGCATTGATTGCAAGTGCTGCTAGAAGAGCACCAACTGTTAGCAGACCGATTGTAGGTAATGAGCTAACAAGTCTTCCAAAGTCAAAACCGTTTTCTCCAGTTCCGAATACGTCTCTGAAAATACCGGTCCAGGCAATTCCCCAAGCCATATCAACAAACGCGTGATCAGCAGGATTGTCAACTAATCCAATATAGTGGTTTAAGAACCACATTGGCCCGATAATAGCTACAGCTGCAAGCCAGCCGCCCAGATTTCCGTAAGCTCCTGCCCAGTCGCCCCATATGCTCATAACGAACATACCAGCTATGGCAAAACCTACTGTACTTCTTACAAATTTCATAGTATATCTCCTCTCATTTTGTGATGTTAGCTGACTTTTATCAGCTGAATTTGTCTAGTTTAGTCAGTTTGACTTCATCCAGGACTGAATCGACATTATCACTAACCATAGACTGCACACCCGCTACAAATGCACCCTCAACAATCGGAGCATCCACAAGTATACATTTCGCCTTCAGATCTTCATCAACTAGATCGAGAGCGATTTCTGAACTCATGATTGAGCTTCCTATATCTGTAAATATCAATATACTATTGCATTCAGAAAGCTGATTTATAGCTTCAACAATTTTATCCGCACTGGTGCCCAGTCTTCCGTCTGAGGTACCTCCAGCTGAAATTATAGGGACTTCGTCCTTTGTCATTTCAACTACAAGATCTTTGATTCCATCTGTAATTTTTTCACTGTGGGATACTAAAATTAAACCTATCATGAAATTCACTCCTTCTCATTTTCGAGTTCTTTTGTTCGTTTGTGTATGCCTATCGTCAGATCAGTTCGATTTGCTCTCTGGATGTATCATATAACACCTCTATACTGATTGCTCAGTATAGAGATGTATAGATTCACTTAGAAATTATTTGTCTTTATTTTCCCAGTCCAGTGATCTTTCAACAGCCTTCTGCCATCCAGCATATAAAGCGTCTCTGTCTTCAGACTTCATATTTGGATTGTATTCTCCGTCGATTGCCCACTTAGTCTTGACTTCATCTTCATTAGCCCAGAATCCAACTGCAAGTCCAGCAAGATAAGCTGCACCAAGAGCTGTTGTTTCAGCGATAACCGGTCTTAGAACTGTTCTGTCAAGAATATCAGCCTGGAACTGCATCAGGAAGTTGTTAGCGGATGCTCCACCATCAACCTTAAGGTTCTGAAGTTCAACTCCTGCATCCTTTTCCATAGCTACCAGAACGTCCTTAGTCTGATAAGCGATTGCTTCAAGAGCTGCTCTGATGATATGGTATCTGTTTGCTCCTCTTGTCAATCCAAGGATAGCTCCTCTAGCATACTGATCCCAGTGTGGTGCGCCAAGTCCAACGAATGCTGGAACTACATAAACGCCTGCATTGTCCTTAACCTTCTTAGCGAAGTATTCGGAATCCTTTGAATCGTAGATCAGCTTAAGTTCATCTCTCAGCCACTGAATTACTGCTCCAGCTACGAAGATTGAACCTTCAAGAGCATACTGTACCTTATCATGTGATGTAGCAGCGATTGTTGTTACCAGTCCATTCTTGGAAAGCTTCATTTCTTCGCCGATATTTACAAGTAAGAAACATCCTGTTCCATATGTATTCTTGGCTTCACCAGGTGTGAAACAGGTCTGTCCATAAAGAGCAGCCTGCTGGTCACCAGCAATACCAGCTATTGGAACCATAACACCATTGATGTTTGTTTCTCCATAAACTTCTGATGATTTCTTGACTTCTGGAAGCATGGATCTAGGAATGTTCAGCTCCTGCAGAAGTTTTTCGTCCCATTCAAGGTCCTTGATGTTGTATATCATTGTTCTGGAAGCGTTGGTATAGTCAGTTGCATGAACTCTACCTTCTGTCAGTTTCCAAAGCACCCAAGTATCAACTGTTCCGAACAGTAAGTCTCCGGCTTCAGCCTTAGCTCTAGCACCTTCAACGTTGTCAAGAATCCACTTGATCTTTGTTCCTGAGAAGTAAGCATCAATCTGCAGACCTGTGGTTTCTCTTACATAGTCGCCAAGTCCCTTTGCCTTAAGATCGTCACAGATGTTTGATGTTCTTCTACACTGCCATACGATAGCATTGTAAACTGGTTCGCCTGTATTCTTATCCCAAACCACTGTTGTTTCTCTCTGGTTTGTGATACCAATAGCAGCAACTTCATCAGCTCTTACGCCTGAACGAGCCATTGCTTCATTAAGCACACCATACTGTGATGACCAAATTTCTCTAGGATCGTGTTCTACCCATCCCTGTTTAGGATAAATCTGGGTAAACTCCTTCTGAGCAACACCAACGATGTTCTGCTCCTTGTCGAAAATGATTGTTCTTGAACTGGTTGTTCCTTGGTCAAGTGCAATAACGTACTTTTTCATTTTGTACCCCCCTGGTATTTTATTGTATATATAAAAAGCCACAAACTTAATAAGCTTGTAGCTTTCTCTATAACTCTACTACAAATTCCACAAACTTTTATTAGTCGTTGAAATTGCTGTCGCTCCTGATTCAAGAGCTGAATATGCATCATTCTTGTCAATGATAAGCCCACCTGCAACGATTGGGATATTGGTCAACAAAGAAATCTTTTTTAGGATTTTGGGGATGACCCCCGGTAGAATTTCAAAGGCATCTGCATAGGTATAATCCATATGCCTTCTGGCTTTCTCCATTGCCATGGAGTCCAGCATGAAGAACCTCTGAACTGTCATCAGACCCGCTTCTTTAGCAGCTTTGATCACATTAGACTTTGTAGAAATTATGCCATCAGCCTCAGTAAACTCTTTCACATATTTTGCGGAAATCTCTCGATTGTCCAGACCTTCGATGAGATCCATATGAACAAAGGCAATTTTCCCACATTTTTTTGCTTTCAGAACAATATTCGGCAAGTTAACAATATCTCCATAAAGGATGAAAACAACTTTGACTTGAGATTCACAAGCACTTTCCAGGCCAGGTCCATCCTTTGCGGCAGCTATTACAGGATACTCTTTAAGTATCTGAACCAAATCACTACGCATACGTTCTCCTATCCTGAGCTTTATTGATTTTACTTCAATTCACAATTTGTTTTTGTAACCCTTTACGGTTATTTTAACATGATTTTAGGGTTAAGTCGAATAGTATTTCACTAATAACGTTAACATTTTATGAATAAATTAACATATGGACCATTTCATTATCGTACTGATATCACGAAAACAATTGAACGTCAAAGGAGTACACACTATACATCCGTATAATTTGTACTCCTTTTTCTATGTAATATTTAACATTAGCTATGTTTTCGGCTCTTCAGTATCTGCTCTGCAAGGAGGAGATCTTCAGATGTCGTGATTTTAAGATTCGAATAATCATCTTCATAAAGATAAACCGGACCAAAGAATTCTTCATAGACCATGGTATCATCTGTTACGAATTTACCCATCTCATGTATCTTTTCATGAGCATCCAGAATATTTCCTGTGAAAAAACACTGTGGCGTATGAATGAGAAGGCAGCTGTCTCGATCAAGTGTGTTTTCTGAAAACCCCTCAGCACTCATCAGTTTGATTGTATCTTTCGGATGCACACCACACGCTGCAGCCTTATACTGCCTTGTATAGGAGATCCCATCTGTTATGGTTTTTTCGGTAACAAGAGGTCTGACCCCGTCATGGATAAGAACCATTGAATCCGGATCGATTTCACTGACCTTCCGAAGTCCGTTTCTGACTGAATGCTGACGTTCAAGTCCTGCAGCCACCAGTGTCACAGGTTTCTTCGGTTTATTTTCCAGGGACTCATAATAGGAAAAGTATGTTTCCGGCACTACAAGCACGATCTCATCGATTTCGGAAACCTCATCGAACTTACCGAGCGTTCTCATAAGGATGGGTAATCCATCCAGTTCCAGAAACTGTTTAGGGACTGAGCTGCCCATTCTTACCCCTTTTCCTCCGGAAACAATTAAAGCAATAACCATAGTCTAGTCCACCTTAGGTTTAGCAAAAATCATTCTGCCGGCAGCAGTCTGAAGGACAGATGTCACAATAACGAATATTGTTGACCCTACGTATCTCTTTCCATCTTCAACAACAATCATTGTACCGTCATCAAGATATCCGATACCCTGATTCTGCTCCTTACCGATTTTTGATATCAGCAAGTTGAGTTCTTCACCCGGTAAAAGCATCGGTTTAACGGCATTGGCCATCTCATTGATATTCAGTACCGGAACTCTCTGAAATTCCGCAACTTTATTCAGATTATAATCATTGGTCACTACTTTACCCTGAAGTACAGTCGCAAGTTTTAACAGTTTTGAATCAACTTCGGCAATTTCCGGAAAATCCTTTTCCCAGATTTCCACTTCGATATCCAGTTCATTCTGGATCTTATTGAGGATATCCAGTCCTCTTCTTCCACGGTTTCTCTTCAGTGAGTCAGATGAATCTGCAATGTGACGCAGTTCTTCAAGAACAAAGAAAGGAATGACCAGTTTACCTTCGATGAATCCTGTTTTGCAGATGTCATAGATTCTTCCATCGATGATGACAGAGGTATCCAGCACTTTCGGTGTTCCGTTATATACCGGTTTCTCTTTTTCCTTCTCAGGTTTTTCCTTGACCTGACCTCTATGTCTTATACCATGGAAAAAGCCAAGAATTTCTTCCTTCTTTTTTATCGCAATATTCGCACCCATAATTGCAGCGAGAATATTTAGCAGTACGGTCAGCAGTCCACCTAGCCCAGGCCAGATATCTGCCAGAGGCATGGTCAGGAAAAATGTGATCACCAGGAAAATGATTGCACCCACAGCTCCGAAAAGTATCTCAGTTACAGACATTCCAGACAGGTTTTTCTCGATGATCCTGTTTGCAGTATTCAGGACTTTGTAAATTTTAGATGATAATAGAAAAAATATAAGTGCGAAGATAATTACTGATACCGCAACCATTCCTACGGTAAACGGTATACCCTTAGTGAACCCCCAGTCTTCCACAGATGGAATACGCAGTATTCCCTGTGCGATGAAGTAACCTGTAATGGCTCCAGCTAAAGTTACGATTCCTCTTATGATATTTCTAATCAACATCTACACCTCCTTTTTTAATATAAATCTATTTCTTCAGATAGAGTTGACATGGCTGGTAATCATATTATAACTACTTTTCCTTGACTTTAACATAAAAACCGTATTAAAACATTTTGCTGACAGCTTCTTTAAGATTGTCCACAGCAATCAGATTGATGCCTTTATATTTAACTTTTTCAAGACTTCTCTTCGGCAGGATGAAATTCTGAAAGCCCATTTTGATTCCTTCACCGATCAGCCTGTCCACATGATTGACCGGACGAATCTCTCCCGTCAGTCCAACTTCCCCGATGGCAAGCAGTCTGTCATACTTCATTTCCTTACCCTTGGCACTGGAGATCAGACTTAAAGCCAGACCAAGATCCTGTGAAGTCCCCTCCACACTTAATCCGCCGACAACATTGACATAGACATCGCTGGCATAAAAGGGGATGCGAAGTTTTTTCTCGAGTACAGCAAGGATCAGATTCAGTCTTGGAAGTTCTATCCCGAGAGACGTCCTTCTTGGCATGACCGCTTTTGTTTCAGCGACTAGTGACTGCACCTGAACAAGTATCGGCCTTGTACCTTCCATGATCCCGATGACCACAGAACCTTCCTTAGCACCCATATGGTCTTCAAGAAATATTCTGGACGGGTCATAAACTTCGATGAGACCTTCCTGAGCCATTTCAAATACTCCGATTTCAGAAGTTGTTCCGAATCTGTTCTTCATTGTCCTGAGGATTCTGATCTCTTCCGTACGTTCTCCTTCAAAGTAGAGCACCGAATCCACCATATGTTCAAGAACCCTAGGTCCTGCAAGCTCGCCCTGCTTTGTGACATGGGCTACTATGAACAGCGGTATACCAAGTATCTTTCCGATCCTCATGAGTCCGTTTGCGCATTCTCTTACCTGGGAGACTGATCCAGGGGCTGAAGTGACTTTATCCGAATAGATTGTCTGTATGGAATCTATGATGACAAATGTGGGCTTCAGGTTCCGGATATGTTCTTCAATGACTTCAAGTGAGGTCTCAGAAACGATATAGAGCTTCTCCGCCTTTACCCCTAACCTGTCTCCACGAATCTTGATCTGCTCTTCGGATTCTTCTCCGGATACATAAAGTACACTTCCGTACCGGATGCCGATCTGATTTGCGCACTGAAGTAGAAGCGTTGACTTACCGATACCGGGGTCTCCAGAGATAAGCGTAAGTGAACCTTTTACAAGTCCACCACCCAGTACTCTGTTCAGCTCATTTATTCCTGTATCATAACGTTCCTTGTCCCCGGATATGATGTCTCCGATAAGCTTGGGATCACTGTGGTTGGACAGACCCTGTTTTCTCTGCGGCTCACTCTGAACCGCTTCTTCCACGAATGAATTCCATTCCCCGCAGTCCGGACATTTGCCTACCCATTTCACCGAAGTCGTTCCGCAGCTCTGACAGACATATTGTGTTTTCGTTTTAGCCATAATTTCCCCCTGATATTGAAAAAAATTAAACCCATAATCAGTTTCATGTTAATCTTATGCACCGATTATGGGTTTATCTTACTCTTAAGGGATTAACATAGCATTAACCCCTTATCCATTATTATTCATCATTCTATATCTATTCTTCTGCAGGTTGAGATTCCTCATTTTCCGTTTCATCCATTTCAGCATTGACGCCCGTTCTTTTCTCCACTCTGACATCTCTTTCTCCGGTCTTTGTAAAGAAGAGTTTATCATCCTTCATATCTACAAGAACTTCATCACCTTTACGGATATTGCCTCTTAACATCTCCTCTGAAAGTGTATCCTCCAGTTCCTTGGTGATTGCACGTCTTAGCGGTCTTGCTCCATACGCTGTATCAAAGCCGCTCTTTGTCATGAACTTCATCATTTCATCGGTGAATTTCAGATAGATTTCTCTTTCCGCAATTCTTTCTCCGACTTCATCCAGCATAAGCTTTGTGATCTTTTCAAGATCTTCGTTTGCCAGTGAATGGAACACGATGATATCATCTATTCTGTTCAGGAATTCCGGTCTGAATGCCTGTTTCAGTTCATCCATGATGTTGCCTTTCATTCGGTCATACTCTGCGGTGTTCTGATCCTCAGCAATGCTGAATCCCACAGTTTTCTGCTTCTTCAGTGTGGATGCACCGACATTGGAGGTCATGATGAGTATCGTATTCTTGAAGTTCACGGTCTTTCCCTTACCATCAGTCAGGCGGCCGTCTTCAAGTATCTGTAGAAGGATATTGAAGACATCCGGATGTGCTTTCTCGATTTCATCAAACAGAACAACCGAATATGGATTTCTTCTGACTGCTTCAGTCAGCTGTCCGCCTTCATCGTAACCCACATATCCCGGTGGGGATCCAATGAGTCTTGATACAGTATGTTTTTCCATGTATTCTGACATGTCGATCCTGATCATGGCTTTTTCGGAGCCGAACATAGCTATGGCAAGCGCTTTTGAAAGCTCTGTCTTACCTACTCCTGTTGGTCCCAGGAATATGAAGGATCCGATGGGTCTGTCGGGATCTTTAAGTCCTACTCTTGCACGTCTTACCGCTCTTGATATGGAATTCACCGCTTCATCCTGTCCGATGACCCTTTCATGAAGGAGATCTTCGAGGTTGAGCAGTTTTTCGGATTCGCTTTCCGTGAGTTTCTTTACAGGGACTTTGGTCCATCTTGAAACAACCTGTGCGATATCTTCTTCCGTCACCACAAGCCCTGATGATCCCATGGATCCGCTTTTCCACTTGTTCTTGGAATTATTCAGTGTCTTCTTCAGTTCATTTTCACGATCGCGCAGTTTTGCCGCTTTCTCATAATCCTGAAGAGATACCGCCTCTTCCTTTTCCTTCTGGATATTCTTCAGCTCTTCTTCAATATTCTTAACATCAGGTGGAGCTGTAAGGTTCTGAATTCTAACCTTGGCAGCGGCTTCATCCATAAGATCGATGGCTTTATCCGGCAGGAATCTGTCGGTGATGTAGCGGTCGGAAAGCTCAACTGCAGCTTCCAGAGCTTCATCTGTGATCTTGATTCTATGATGAGCCTCATACTTGTCTCTCAGTCCGATGAGGATAAGCTTTGCTTCCTCAGGGGTCGGTTCTCCCACATGTACTGGCTGAAATCTTCTCTCAAGAGCACTGTCTTTTTCAAAATGCTTTCTATATTCATCAATGGTAGTTGCACCGATGGTCTGGATTTCACCTCTTGCCAGTGCAGGTTTCAGAATATTGGCCGCATCGATGGCTCCTTCAGCACCGCCTGCACCGACTATGGTGTGGATTTCATCGATAAATAGAATGACATTTTTTGTATTCTTGATTTCAGTAAGGACGTTTTTCAGTCTCTCCTCAAATTCACCACGATACTTCGCGCCTGCAAGCATCTGAGGTATATCGAGAGATACCACTCTTTTACCTTTAAGCAGTTCAGGGATGTTTCCCTTGACGATTCTCTGTGCAAGACCTTCTGCAATGGCAGTTTTACCGACTCCAGGATCACCGATGAGTACCGGATTGTTTTTTGTTCTTCTGCTTAGAATTTCAAGAATCCTTTCCGTTTCCTCTCCTCTGCCGATGACAGGATCTAGCTTTCCGTCTCTTGCCATCTCAGTCAGATCCTTGCCGTACTGGTCAAGTGCCGGTGTTTCCGTATTTTCATGGCTTCTCGTTTCACCGTCTGTAGGTGTACCCTGATTTGCAAAGCTCTGAATGATGTCATTTTTCAGCTTGCTCACATCCACACCATGGCTTTGTATGATGGCAAATGCAACGCCTTCTTCCTCAGATAGGATTGCCAGAAGCATATGTTCAGGACTGATGTAGTTCTGTCCTAGATTTCTTGCTTCCTTGAAACTGTTGTCAAGGAGTCTCTTGGTCCTTGGTGTCAGTGCAAGCTGGCTTGTTCCTGTAAACATGCTGTTTCCTCGTCCAAGGGTTTCCTCGATCATTCCCTGAATACTCTCAGTTGTGATTCCGGCTTCGTGCAGAAGATTGCTCCCTGCTCCTTCAACGCTTGCAACACCATAAAGAATGTGTTCCGTTCCAATATAACCGTGCTGCAGCCGCTGGGACTCTTTTTGTGCATGCATCAATGTCGCTTTGGCTCTTTCAGTAAATCTTTCAAACATAAACAGGTTTCCTCCTCTAAAAAATACTGCGAATAATTTTCGCTCTGTTGATATCTCTTTCTTTCTCTGTCAGTTCAGCACCATATGCTATTTTCATCATACCGGGCTGAGTGTTGATGATCAGTCCGTCAATGAGACCGATATCGATGTCCTTAAGAAGCTCAGTCTCAATACCCATCCTGACTAAGGACAGATGGTAAAGGGCTTCCTTTGAGTTCATTAGTCTGGCATTCATAAGAATGCCCATGCTGCGGAAGATCTTATCCTCCATTTCCTGAGAATACTCATTAAGCAGTTTCCTCTGATGATCCTGCTCTTCGTCCAGAAGCTTCTCTATGGTGTCCTTGAGATTATAGAGAATATCCTCTTCTCTCATCCCTAAAGTCACTTCGTTGGAAATCTGATAGATGTTACCCTCAGCCTGAGAACCTTCCCCATAGATTCCTCTTATGGTCATGCCCATCTGAGCCAGAGCCTGACTGACATATCCGATTTTGTCGGTAAAGGTGAATCCTGGCAGATGAAGCATAACTGATGCTCTCATGGCTGTTCCAAGATTCGTCGGACAAGCTGTAATAAACCCCAGATTGTAGTCGAAGGCAAAGTTCAGCTTTTCACTGAGAAGATCATCGATTTTGGTTGCTTTAGTATACAGTTCCTCAAGGTTAAGGTCCTTGCCCATAACCTGTAGCCTGATGTGGTCTTCTTCGTTGATCATGAGACTTACATCTTCTTTATCATCGATGATATAAGCTGCCATATCGGAATTATTGATGAGCTTTGCGCTCACCAGATGCTTTTCAAAGGCAGCCAGAAGATCGGTTCTGCCAAGTTCCCACATACGCTTTGTCTGATAGTCTTTTTCCATGACACTGCTCACATAGAATGCATCCTCCACCTGACTCACCAGGTTTCTTGCCTTCTCACTGTCCAGCATATGAGGGAACGGGATGGTCTTCAGATTTCTTGCAAGTCTGATTCTGCTTCTTAATACAAGAGATTCCTTATTCAGCATCTGTCTCACCTTCTTCCAGACTCTTTTTGAGTTCCTGTATTTCGTCACGTACAAGTGCCGCTTCTTCAAAATTCTCCTCGGCGATAAGTTCCTTGAGCTTCAGTTTGAGCTCATCTATCTTTCTTTTGCTGACCACTTCTTTAGATGCATTCTTCGGGATCTTCCCGATATGGGTAAGACCGCCCTGAACCCTCTTGATCGTAGGGATCAGCGACTTCGAAAAATGTTCATAGCAATAGCTGCATCCTAAAAGACCTGTCCTCTGGAAATCACCAAAGGAGATATGACATTTGGGACACCTGTCTATTTCCTTATTATTGCTCTCCACCATGTCGAACAAAGATCCGAAAAAACTGTCCATTGACATGATCCTCACCTCTAATCCATTAATTCGTTATGACTCAATTAAATTATATCAAATTTAATTGTATAATGAAAGCACATACTTTTCAGTCTATTCTCTTTGTCTTTTTAATTCTATCATTCAATTATTAACTTTTTATAAAATGAAAATCATTTTTCAAAATTCACGCGCTATTGTGTGAATTTTTTTAGTGTGAGCTTGAATTATTTTTTTCCCCGTTCATTTTACCGCAGTCCTTATCCATTGACGTTGTAGAAGAGATGATATATTGTTACTTCTGGAATAAAGGAGGATATAAAATGAAGAATTTAATAAGTACATTGACTATACTATTACTCATATTTGGAATCGGACTTATCGTCCCAAAAATGGTCCCCTCTAGAGCTGTTGCGGGAGCACACTCACAGCAGGTGAATCCGATCAAGGATGGACCTGAGGCAGCTATAGTGCCTACACCCGTAAAATCCGAATTAACTGACGCAAAAACAGAATATGATAAAAATATCGAAAATACCACTGCAGGAGAAGAAAATAACGATAATTCTGAAGAAAATTTTCCGATAAAAACTGCAGAGTCAGATACATCATTTTCAGACAAAACAGATAAAAATGAGACTGAACAAGCACCAGGCGTCGACAAATTAGAACCAGTTGTCGACAACCTGAAAAAAGAGCAGGCACCCCAGAACACGAAAGATGCCGTGAACTCTAGTGAGACTAAGAAAACCTCAGAAGTGGCGGTATCAAAGCCTCAGACACCTGCTGCGGCCCCAGCTGCTCCAAAACCTCAGGTTGAAGAGATAACTTACAAGGCAGTCTCCTATACAAGATGGGTAACTACTCCCCTTAATATGAGAACAGGTCCAGGAAAAGACTATGAACTGATCTCATCCATCCCCATAGCACAGTCAGTGCTCGTGACCAGCATTTCAAGTAACGGTTGGGCTAAGATAACTTTTGGCGGTAAGGAAGGTTTTGTTTCAGGCAAATACCTCTCAGAGACAGAAGTGAGAAAACCTGCAGCCGCACCACCCGCACCAAAGCCTGCACAGCCAGCTCCAACATCTGCTCCAACACCAGCACCCGCTCCAGCTCCAGCTCCAGCTCCAGCTCCAGCGCCTGCTCCAGCTCCTGTTCCGGCACCCGCTCCAGCACCAGCACCAGCACCTAAACCACAGGCACCTACCTATGAAGCATACAAGATGTATATCGGCGGAAAAGCAATAACCTACAAGAATGGCGGTATTGCCAGTGGACAGAGCATCATCGACAGCAACAGCAATCTGATTTCCACATGGGGAGGCGCAGAAACCTTTTCCGGAAATGATGGCTACAATACACATTTCATCGGTCACAACCCAGGAATCTTCTCGGTGATGACGAAAATCGGAAATGGCAGCACAATTATCGTAACTGACAGCAACGGTCAGCCAACAACTTATAAGGTGACTCGAATCTTTACAGTGGATGATAATGCCTATAATGCAAAAGACGGTGTGAACTATTACAACTATATGGTTTCAAGAAGAGGCGGCGAAGTCATCACACTCCAGACCTGTCTGGATTCAAATACAAACCTCATCATCAGAGCTGAAAAATAGCATCCAGAATGATATCATAATTTTATAAGAAATTGAAAAAGAAGAGCTGTTACGATTTATACGTAATGGCTCTTCTTATATTTACATAATTGATCTGATTCAGATAAAGTGTTTTGCAGAGCTAAATTACTGCTGCTTTTTTCTGATCTTTTCCTTGGGCACTCTGTCGTTTGCGGTCATTTCCACCATCTCCGTGACATCATCAGGAACATCTGGTGTATTTTCATACCCGCCTCTTAAGAGCGTGACATCACTGATACTGAAAGTCTCGATGACTTCTTCATCAGGCAGGAAGATTTTCACATTGACCGTTTCCTTGATTGTGTTGTTGGAGACAACATCACCTTTGCCCATGGCAGTTTTAACCTGGGATCCCACTCTTGGCATTCTCTGCCTGATCTCCTCATAGGCTTCCTGCTCGTAATTGAGGCAGCACATAAGTCTTCCGCAGATTCCTGATATCTTGGTTGGGTTTAAGGAAAGGTTCTGTTCCTTAGCCATTTTTATGGAAACTGAGTTGAAGTCTCCAAGCCATGTGGAACAGCAGAGATTTCTTCCGCAGATCCCAATACCGCCCAGCATCTTCGCTTCATCTCTGACTCCGATCTGTCTTAATTCGATACGAGTCCTGAAGATGAGCGCAAGATCTTTCACCAGTTCTCTGAAGTCGATTCGACCGTCAGCCGTAAAATAGAAGATCACCTTGCTGTTGTCAAAGGTGTACTCCACATCCACAAGTTTCATATCCAGTTTATGTTCTGTAATTTTCTTTTCGCATACGGAAAAAGCTTCCTTTTCTTTGAATCTGTTTTCCGCGTGTTTACTGAGGTCCTGAGCACTTGCGACGCGAATAACAGGCTTCAGTGGAGCAAAAATCTCCTTTTCACTGATCTCCCTTATTCCCACCACACACTGACCGAACTCAATCCCTCTTGCGGTTTCCACAATTACTGCAGAATCCTTTTCTATGGTGTATTCCAGCGGATCGAAGTAATAAATCTTCCCCGCTTTCTTGAATCTAACACCTATGACTTTTACCATTTATATTAAACCTCCGTCAATCGTAGCAGTAAGCTGCTGGTTATCGTATCCTTGTTGATATTGATGCCTAGAGTAATGTACTTTCTCATGTCATAAAAGATATCCAGATACTTTTCCAGTGTATTGAATGTCAGCTCCCTGGCCAGGAAATCTGTATGTTCTCTTACATCATCTAGTAGTATGAAATCTTCATCCAGAGACTTCTTCTTCAGCACGGTGTTCACCGCATAGGTGAAGTCATCAAATATCCGGTCAAGGTCCATCTTGTTTAATTCGTCAAGGAGCTCAAGCACAGGATAGTAGACCCGCTTTCTTTTCTTCTTCATCTCAGCCAGTTCCCTCAGCAGTCTGAAAGACAGTTTCAGACTCTTATCTTCCATCCCTCCAAGGATCAGCTCTTCCGCTTTTCCCGGAATCCCTCTCGATGCTGAAATGATCTTTTTCTTTTCATCCTGAGACACATTCAGTTGTACTTTAGGTGCAATCTTCGCCTTCTTTCCTGTAATCTCATTCTTTATCTGTTCTTCTGCATAGCGTTTTTCCTCTTCCTTGTTAAATGAGGGCACAAACTGATTGAGATATGCTTCCATTTCCATATCATCAAGAGGAAGCAGCTTATGCATATGACATCTGGATCTGATGGTATCGGCCATGGACATTTCATTCTCAGCAAGAAGGAAAAAGAAAATACCTTCCATTGGCTCCTCTATGGTTTTAAGGAGCGCATTCTGAGCTTCCTGTCCGAGTCTGCTGGCCTCATAGAAAATGATCACTTTTTTATACCCTTCATAAGGTCTCAGCGCAGCTTCTATAACAACCTCTCTGACCTGATTTACCGTGATGATGGTCTTTTCCGGTCTTATCCTTACAATATCCACCGAGTCACGATCACCAAACCCCAGGATCTCTCTGGCTACTGTTTCCGCCAGAAGTGATTTACCGATCCCATCGGGTCCGACGATAATATGCGCATGAGAAAGGGTATCGTTTCTTATGGCTTTTAGAAACCTTTCTCTAAGTTTGAAAAATCCGATCAAAACAATACCCTCCCAAATGACTAAATCTTAATGAAATTATCCACATCGAGCACAAATATTGTTGCTCCACCTACTTCTATATCTACCGGGTAGGGAACATAAACGCCCGTTGTGGTAGATAGAGGTGACGGATTCGTCACAACCTGGTGTCTTGTCTTACATGTCTCCTCGATGATACTGAGTACAGTATCCACCTTGTCCGCTTCAATACCGATCATAAGTGTAGTATTCCCGGATTTGAGGAAGCCACCGGTTGTTGCAAGCTTTGTTACTCTATATCCTTTTTCATTCAGTAAATCAATGACGTCGATCGCATCTTCATCATTGACAATAGCTATAATCAGTTTCATATCTGCACCTCCCGTTATTACTTTTATTATACAGTATTTTCGTTAAAATTGAAACGCAGTCTAAAGCATGTCAATGGCTGAGAGGTAGATGTCACTGAAGATATCTTCCTTTGAGCGCATCCTTCCATTCTCTACACAGCTGATCTTTGTCCATCCATATTTATCTGCTACATAGTGAGCATTCATATAGGAGGTGTCAAGGTGATGCTGATCCCCCTCATGGATGTCCTTCTCTTTTTCTCCGGTTATCTTGTTCTTTCTTTCCCTTGTCATTTCCATGGATATTTCCGGAGGCACATCGAGGAAAAATACCAGGTCAGGCTTCGGAATGCCATACATTCCAAATTCGAGCTGATAAAGCCACTCAAGAAAAGTGTCCCTTTCCGCCTGATCAAGAATCTTGGATGCCTGGTGAACCATATTTGCGGTAGTATATCTGTCTGCCACAACGATTCCTCCAGCCTCATAAAAGTCTTTCCATTTTGTGGTGTAGGACGCATAACGGTCCGCAGCAAAGAAGCTCGATGCCACATAGGCTGAAACGTCTTCCGGATTTTTCCCGAAGTCTCCTCTGAGATACATCTTGACGAGTGACGAGCTTTCAGACTGATAGTCCGGAAACTCCACTTTGATCACCCTGAGGCCCTTGCTCAGAAGTGTTCTGTAAAGCTTATCCGACTGTGTCTGTTTTCCAGACCCGTCCACACCTTCTATAACGATCAACTTACCTTTCATGTCCTACCTCACCAATCATAATTATATATATTATCCATTATGTCTTTCCTTATTCCATTCTATATTATAACCGATTTACCCATACATTACACTAGAGCGGAAATTTAAAGGACATCATAGAAACTATGATGTCCGGAGTGAATGATTAATTTTATTGAGCATTGACTGACTTGGACTGAAGTAGAAAGACTTGGCATTTCCCTCATCCTGATACTCGCAGCAGCACCCAAGCTTAACAAGGTTTCTTGAATAGTTGCTGTTTACCGAACCAAGAATTCTTCTTCCCGATCTGGAATAATGAAGTGATCTGATTTCTGAAAGTTTCACTCTTCTCACCAGATGATTCTTGTCTCCACTGATTCTGTGAATGATCAGATCATCTGCAATGATTGAATATCGGTATACTTCTCTTGATTTTGCAATTACAGCATAACCAGCCAGAAGAAATAGCATTGTCAGTACAAGGTCCAGCGCTGTTTTCATCTCCTGAGTCAACCCTATCTTTGTACCAAAGTAGGATACCATAATCAGCGACAATCCGAAAATAACAAGCAGACACACCAAGGGGGCTGCATTTCTTTTAACTTTTTCGTTGTATATACAACTCATAATTTCTGTTTCCTCCAGGCGCCTTATTTTCTCTTACAGACGCTCAATCCACATATGCTATTATACGCAGATTCCCTGATTAAAGCGAACCTCTCCAGCCACTTAATTCCGCCTTATTATGCCTAATATGAGAGCGTCCTATAGTTTAAGTCGAATAAGTTCTGAATCCTTTATATTATTAGCGTTATCTCTTATTATCTACCAGATCCTGACCTTCATCTACTTCTCTAAAAACCGAACAAACCATAAACCGATTACATGATCATCTGTACTGATCAGTCCTCATATTTTCTGATGACTGAAGAAATTCTCTTCAGTGCATCCTCCAGCACAAAACGGGGACAGGCAAGATTAATGCGTTCAAATCCCGTTCCTGTTTCTCCGAAAAAGTATCCTTCATCGAGAAATACGAGTGCTTCTTCATGCAGAATTCTTTCCAGTTCTGTTTTATCCAGTCTTAACGCCCGGAAATCCATCCATTGAAGATAGGTTCCTTCCAGATCATATACCCGGATTTTAGGATGATTAACTTCCATATAGTCTTTCACAAGAAGATGATTAGTGTGTATTACCTCGATCAGTTCTTCCAGCCAATCTTCACACTCATTATAAGCAGTTTTACAGGCTTCATAGCCTAGAGCATTCAGATTCATGACAGCAGTCTTGTTCATTTCTCTGATGAACAGCCTTCTCAGTTTCGGATTCGCTATGATGATGTTGGAAGTCTGCATGCCAGCCAGATTGAACGTCTTGCTTGGCGCGGTGAATACAACGGTATTGCTTTCTGTCCACTCGTTCAGGCTTGAAAAAACAGTATGCCGATATCCTGGCATGATGAGGTCGAAATGTATTTCATCCGACAAGACAAGGATTCCGTTTCTCTCACAGATTTCTGCAACCTTCTCCAGCTCCTCTCTTGTCCAGACACGACCAACAGGGTTGTGGGGACTGCAGAAAAGAAGAGCCGTGTTTTTCGGGTCTCTGGCTTTTTCCTCCAGATCTTCAAAATCTATCTCATAACGTCCGCTGACTTCCTTCAGCTCATTTCTCACCAATGTGCGTTCACCGCTCTCTACTGCTTTATAGAACGGATAATATACGGGAGACATGACAATGACCCCATCACCCGGCTTTGTCAGAGCGGTTACAGCCATGAAGAAAGCACCAACTACACCCGGGGTGCCGACGATCCATGTATCTTCAATTTCCCATCCATGCCTCTTCTTCATCCAGTTTCTGACCGACTCAAGATACTCTGCAGTAGGTCCTGTATATCCTAGAACATGTCTGTCCAGATATTTCTTTAATGCTTCCACAATTTCCGGTGGTGTTCTGAATTCCATATCCGCTACAGATAAAGGAACGATCTTCTCACTCACCGATTCAGGATTCCACTTGACCATCTGGTCATACTTGAATGATCCTGTATCATATCGGTCTACAAGGGTTTCAAAATCATATTTCAACTGCGACAACTCCTTATCAATTTCATTTCCATAATTATATCATAGGTCAAAGGGAAGGAAGTTATGGTTCCAGAAAAGAAGCTTCCCATTAAAGAAACTTCTCTCTTGATATATTAAGGTAAGTTTTATTTTATATATTAAATTCTTTTCGATAGTATCCAGGACGAAATTATATGGATTAACATAAGCAGGAGCGCAAAAACTGCTGAACCATAGGTCATATTAAAATCATTTCTGATCTCACCTATGATTGACAGGCCAAACAGGATAATAATAGAAGCAAAGTAAGAATAGTAACCCGCTCTATCTCTTATCACTTTGTTTCTCTCGTCCTCCTGAAGGACTTTCTCCATAACCTTCAGTTTCGGATTTTTACGATAGGCATAGAGGTCTGAAAGCGCAAAACCTATTGCAGCTCCAATTACTTTTGAGAGAATGCTGAATACAGGCTCTTCACCTCCACTAATGATATAGACAGCACCCCCGACGAAATATCCCACAAGCATCCAAATAAATCGATTGATGTTTTTCTGTTTCATCTTAATTTCCATTTTCCATCTCCTCCTCGTAAATAAAGATTTCTTCTATGCTGCACTGAAAAACTTTTGCGATTTTAAAGGCCAGAAGAATGGACGGATTATACTTACCATTCTCCAATGAACTGATGGTCTGCCTCGAAACTTCAAGAAGATCTGCCAACTCATCCTGCTTAAGACCTTTTTCTTTTCTTAGTATCTCTAACCGATTCTTCATGATTTCTCCTTTGTAAAGCTCGCTTTACATGTATATTAATCTTTGTCTTCATCTATGTCAAGCAAGCTTTACAAATATTACGATATTATTTATTGGAATATAAAAGAACTCCTGAATGATCAAATCATTCAGGAGTTCTTAATGGAGGCGCCACCCGGATTTGAACCGGGGGTGAAAGTTTTGCAGACTTCTGCCTTACCACTTGGCTATGGCGCCATGGTGGCTTCACTCGGAATCGAACCAAGGACACGTAGATTTTCAGTCTACTGCTCTACCGACTGAGCTATGAAGCCAATGAAGTTACATAATGTTCCTTCAAAACTGCATGTGGAGAGAGTAAAGAATGATACCGGAGCATCTTT